>CALIZI010000425.1 GCA_938028705.1 uncultured Saprospiraceae bacterium
AAAGCTACTTTTGCGCTCTGATTCTACTCACTGTTTCTCTACTCACTCCTAAAAAGGATGCGATGTCTGTAAGAGAAAGTCTCTGTAATACTTGCGGGACAGTCTTGACCAAACTTTCGTACCTTTCCTTGCTCGACATGAATTGTAATTGATACAATCGCTCTTCTAAAAAGGTGGCATGTTCAGCGATTAATTCGATAATCAATTGACTAACGGATAAATCTGTTTTGGCAATTTTTATGAACTTTTCAGTATTTATCTGAATCAACTCGGAATCTTCTAAAAGTTCAATGGTTTCATTGGAAGGTGCGCCGGCAAAAGATTTCATGGTTGCCACCATGTCATGCTCAAAGGCAAACCAAGAGCAAACCTCTTTGGAATCTTTCAAGTAATACGATTTAACACTTCCTTGTATAAGGAAATAAAAATAGTGATGCCGCTTTCCTTCGGATATAAGTTTTGTTCCCTTAGTGTATTTTAAATAATTGGTATGCTTTGATAAAAGCTCAAGAATGGCGTCGTCTAAACCGGGGCAGCGTGTTTTTATGAATTGTTTGAATACAGATTTATTCATTAGGATGAAGTTCGTTTTCAAAAATAATTTCAAAACACACGATTGCGTATATTTTTCATTCAAATCCCTAAAATTACTATAAAAAGCTGAAAAGCACGGTAAGCACTTAAAGTATTTATCCACAAAAAAACCGTCATCCCACATTGAGTTGTGGAATGACGGTTGGTTTTGAATTTGTTTTTTGTTTTGGATTGGCTTCAGTGCTTGACACGCTGTGCCGTATGAAGTCTTTTTTATTATCGGCTGGCTTCTTTTTAATTTCAAATCCACCGTCTTATCTTCTTTAAATATTTTTCATATTCAACTCCAAATTCACGCTTTAAAAATTCCTCTTCCAATCTGATTTGAGTATTGATACTTATCGTTGACAACGAAACTATCAATAGAGTAAAAGCATTTGGCAACACGAGAAACAACCCAATATTAGCTATCATTATTCCTAAAAATATTGGATTTCTCGAAATTGAAAACATTCCCGAAGTAACTAATTTTGTTTTATTTTTTTCATCAATTCCAATTCTCCAAGAGTTTGACATCTGGCTTTGTGCAATCCAAACTAAAATTAAGGATAATATGAGCAAACCCCAACCAATCTTAATTAAAATTGGATGCTCCAAATACCAAAAAGGTAGCAAATAGTCATACCAATTATTTTTAAAGGCGTAAATTCCTACTACTATCAATTCCAAAAACGTGATTACCGTAAATACCTTCCCGTTAAACCCGTGAGCGTCATCTGTTTTGTTAAAGGTCAACGGATTAACACCTGTTCTTTTCCAAAGCAAAAATGACCTTATTACGAAAACGAATAAAAAATAGATGATAAGATATAAGAATAAAATCATTGAAAATAATTTTTGATTGAGAGTAAAATGGCAAGACCTAACAACAATTTCTTATTATTAAGTCTTGCACTATTTTAGACCGATTTAATGATGCTCATGGTGGTGATTACCAAATGGTTTTAGGACAACCCCTGCTGAAAAAATAAATCCATCCGTAGGTGCATATATTTCATTAAAAATTGGGTTTTCATGCGGTGGCGAAACTTCGCTTGAAAACCTCGCCTGCCTTCTATCCGTAAAATTCTCGAAATTGATAAATGGACTTCCCCAATCGAAATGTTTTTGGATTAACAAGCCCATAATTACAAAATCATCGGTTGAAGTTCCGTCACTCAAAAATTGTTTGCCTGTATAATATGCCTCATATCCAACTCGCCACTTTTCATTTTCATACATCAGCACCATTCCTGCATTATGCTTTGCAGTCAGCGGTTTTTGCGGATTATTCGGTAAATAATTCAAGGTGGCATTGATGAAAGCATAGTTTAGAAACCACTTGAAGTCTTGATAGGTAAATTTTACATTCGTTTCCATTCCCTTGCTGAGAACATTACCGTTGGCATTCTCAAATTGAAAATTTCCATCAGGTAAACTATTCAACAGCAAAGCATTATCAATACTCGTCAGGTAAAATAATTGATTGACTGAAAAAGTAAGTTTATCTGCAATCGTTCCTTTGTAATTGATGTCGAAATTTAAACCGTAAGAACGCTCTGCGTTGATATTTTCTTTATCAATCGGCAGTACATTTTGAAAATTCAGTTGTGAGGCTTCTTCCGTAAAAATATCTGGAATTTTGTAGCCCAAGCCGCCCCCAATCCTACTCGAAAATTTATCTGTTGCTTTCCACAACAAGGAAACTCTCGGCAATGCAAACACGCCCCAATCAGGCGAATAATCTGTACGAAAACCACTTTCCAAAACCAATTTATCTGAAAAATCAGTTGTATTATTTCCGAATGCTCCAATTGTCACATTGCTTTGATTTCGAGGATTAGTGGAATCTTTCTCTTCAAAATCATCGCTGTAAATATTTGCTCCAATAATCCAATCTGATTTATTGTTGCCAAAACTATAATTTGCTTCCGTAAAGGAATTCCATTGCTTTCCCGAAAAACTTAGGTTGGTAGCATTCAAATCTCTATCAAAATAGGCTACACTATTTTTGATTTGTAAAAATCCGTTTTCCTTTACTTGATTTTCATAGACGGCTTGCGTACTTATACGAGTAGATATATTTCTTTCTGAAAATTGGTGAATAGCACTCTCCCCATCTCTCATCTTTGTAAGGTCGCCACCTAACCGGTTATCATAAGTTCCATTAATTCCTATCCATAATTGAGCATTATTATTTGGATAATAGAATAATTTAGGATTCAATGAAAACGATTTTGTTTCCGGTAAATTTGTAAAATCATCACCGTCAGGGTCATAAGCATTTTGGTAATGTCCTGAACCGTAAAGCGTATAACCAATTTTTCCATTACGTTCGCTGTAAAAAACATTTGCTGTACTTCCCAATGCTTGAGTTTGGGTCAGCATGATTTCAAATTCATGCTCATCTTCGGGTACTTTGGAAACCATATTGACCAATCCTGCAATAGCTCCGCCACCATAAAGCGTGGAAGAACTCCCCTTGATAATTTCAAATTGCTGTAAGTCCAAAGGCGGAATTTGCATGATACTCAACCCTCCTGAAAAACCGCCAAATAGCGGAAATCCGTCTTTTAAAAGCTGAGTATATCTGCCATCCAAACCTTGAATTCTGATACTACTGTTTCCACTACTTAAAGATGTTTGTTGTATTTGAATGCCTGTACTTTCCCTCAATACCAATGAGATATTCGCAGAGTTCATAATCGCTTTTTCTCCCAATTCCTCCAATCCGATAAACTCTACACGGGTAGGAATATTTTTAATGGTTCGAGTACTTCGTGTGGCACGAACTACTACTTCTCCCAGTGCTTCATTTGCTTCTTGTAGTGAAAAAACAAAAGGTGTATTGTCATTTGAAATATTTAAAATGATATCAAGCGTCTGAAAACCAGTGAAGGAAACGTTGATTTCATGTTCGCCTGTGGGGATGTTTGCAATAGAAACCTTTCCCTCAATATCTGCAACGCCTCCCTGTCCTGTTTCTTCAAAAAGTATAGTTGCTCCAATTAGCGGTTCGTTGGTTTCCGCTTCTAAAATGATAGCTTCAAAAGTTACGTTTTGAGCAAATAACGTAAGTATTGACATTGCCCATAGAGCAATGAATAGAATTATTTTTTTCATTGAATATTTTTTGTTAAACCAGTAAATAAAGTATCTGTGGGATATACTTATCCCATGAAAAGGGTTTAACAAAAGGTAGGCGGGTGCCAAACAGCTTGATTAAAAGAAAATGAATAAAGGTTGGAATAGCTAAATTGACGGCTTGATTTCAATAGAGGATTAGGTTTGGTAATGATTGTCCTTAATGGCAAACTTATGTTTATTCCACAACACGGACAAACACAAAATGGGCTACAATGGTCTTTTTCATCCTCTGAATGGTCGTGTTCTAATGAAATTTCCTGACTGGTCTCATCACAGGTATGCCCGTCGCTACATGGCATCATTGCCATGCCGAGTATGAGTAAAGCTAATATGAGCGACAGATATTTCATATACTCAACAAAGATAGTGATATTTTGGTACAACTCTGTTGCAATTATATTTGCTATTTTGATTGGGGTTTCTTGATTTGGTTTTCTTTTTATTTACCGAGAATTTCAAGATACAGGATTTTGTATAAATTTAATTCAAATACATAAATTACTATAAAAAGCTGAAAAGCAAGGTAAGTAAGTGTACAAATTCTCCACTTTAAGCATTTGAAGAAACCTTATACTTTGGTACAAAATAATTGAGATAAAAAATCATTCCGAGGTAGGTTAAAATCAGCGTAGGCACATTTGAGTTGAAACCCATATCAAATTCCGGTATGCCAAACAATTCTCTAAAAGAAGTCGTTGCGATAGTCAGCATAAAGGCAATGCCAAATACGAATAATCCGATAATAGCGGCTTTGTTTTTCGTGGTGCGCTGAACGCTATTTTTGGCTTCTTGACGGAAGAAATACCAAAGCGTAATCACACAAAATGCAGCCTCAATGCCTATTGCACCAAAAACATTTGTCGCATAATTGCCCAATCCAATAGCTTGAGTTTCTGCACCAAAAATATGATGTGGATGCCCCGAAAACAGGTCTAACACAAAATGCCCAATCACCAAAGCTGCACCTGCCAAACCAATTTTAGTATTTTTGAATACAAATTTTCCGATTAAAAAAATGAGAAATACCCAGAATATCTGCGGTAGTAAATCGTGGCTATAAAGCATATCAACCACCAAACTATTCAAAGTCGTGTCAAATACATCACTTGGTTCGGTTCGCTCCAAACCCAAATAATGAAAGGTAAACCACAACAAATCTTGCAGTTGCGAAGCTATCAAAAAGTATAATAAAGTTCCTTTTGGAAATTTTTGATGGGCGATTAAAGCGGTTGTGTAATGTCCTGCGAGCATAATTAATTTTTTATTTGTATTTTTACTTCTAAATTAAAAGCAAAGATATTAATTACTTTCAAATTAGAAGTAAAATGCAGAAAAAATTTCGCTCTCCTTGCGCCATTGCATCTACCTTAGATGTATTGGGCGATAAATGGTCCTTGGTATTGGTACGTGATATGTTGATTAAAGGAAAAAAAACATTCAAAGAGTTTTCTTCATCGCCCGAAGGCATTGCTACCGGTATTTTAGCATCAAGGTTAAAATTATTGGAATCTTACGGCTTAATCACGAAAAGAAAATTGCCCGACAATAAAAAAGAAAACATCTATCTACTCACAGAAAAAGGCATTGATTTGGCACCTGTAATCATGGAAATTACGCTGTGGGGCGATAAATATATGAGAGCGTATAATGAAGAATTATCTTCTTATGAAGCATTAAAAAAAGATAAGACCGTGGCTATCAATACTGTTCAGAAAAATTATCGTCAGGTTGTCGCTCAAATTATTGGTTAGCTTTTAGGCTTAAATTACCTCCAAGGATAGCCGTTTTTATATTCCAAGAAAGCCAATGCAATTAAATTGCATTGGCTTCACAAAATATTCAAATATTTCTATTGTATTAATTTAAATCCACGCTAAATGACACGCCCGGTTGAAGGTCGTAACCTTCCGTAAGTTCAACAACAAGAACAGTATCAGAATCAATTCTTACATTTAGTGAGCCGTTGTCGCTACTAAAACCTGTAACATTATGCGGTTGGGAGAAGGTAAAGTAATATCTATCTACTTTTCCGGCGGGAAATAGCCCAAAAACATTACTCCAAAACGGGTTGGTATCGTCAGGTAATACCGCAAAATCAATACTATTTTCCGTAAAATCAATATCATACAATCCACTAATATCACCTGCCGGTGTGCCTGTTTGCGCTAAGGCTGTTGGAAATTCTGATGTTGAATTGGAAAGTGTCGCAAACTCATTATAGGCATCATCGGCTTGTCCGAATAGGCTGGCATAAGTTACCTCAGCTTCGCCCGGATCTTGTAGCGTGTTTCTTAGGGTAATGTCTGTACCTTCGCTAAGTGGCGGGGTGTTATCGTCATCTTTTTTGCAAGATGAAAACGCTAAAATTCCTACTAGGAAAAAGAATATTATTTTATTAAAATTCATATTTGTTTATTGTAAATGAGTAAATAGTTTCAATGAGTGAATGAGTGAATTGTGAATGAGTGAATAGTTTCAATGAGTGAATGAGTGAATTTTTCTAACAAATAATACTAAGATGTGCTAATGTTTCTTAATTATCGCATTGCGACATTATTGAATTGGCGCATTAATTATTCACTCATTCACTCATTCACTCATTCGCAATTCACTCATTATTAGTTCTTTATTAATCTAAAAACAGCTATAAATGCCCATATTTCAATAGCAACAATCACAACATGAATCCAAAAATCAGCCGTTGGTGAGACGGGTGCATTTGAGACCGGGAATAAGGGGTCAATTATCATCTCTTGACCTTCGCGAACGATATTCATCAGCAATACCACAAGATATTGTTTTGGATTTTGAGTGATGAGGACATAGATAGATGCAATGACCATTACTAATGTTCTTGCCCCCATTTCATAGACAAGGTTTAGCATCGGCGCACCTTCTACTGTAACTCCGGTATCTGTCATCATCTGATGATTAAAGAAGTACATGTAAACTTGAGCTAACATAATCAGCACGAGGATTACTTGAACAATATTAACCCAGAGTGGAATTTTTTTCTTGCTATTTTGCGACATATTTAATTTTTTATGCTTCTTTGATACGGAGTTCTGTTTGGCGGATATAGAGTACGCCGAGGTTTAGTAGCATCAATGCCAGTATAAGCAAGCCCCATTCGCTCATTGTCGGAATAGTTTCAGTGGGTGTTATTGCATCATCACCCCATTTACCATTGTTGTGTGCCCATTGGTCTGGTGGTGGAATGACTTGAATAGCATCCCAGTGTTCCACAATCTTTCCATTTTCCATTCGGAACAAATCATAGTAAGCATAAGGATTATCCTGGTCTTGTCCGGTAATGTCCGGACCTTGCGACATGACCAACCCAAAGTTGCCGAGTACGTGTATGAATTTTACGTCGTCATAGAAAGATACACCTGTTTGTCCTTCTAAAGATGCCAGAAATGCACCATCCGGTCCCGCACCTACACTGTGCTGTACATAATTGTCAAGGTCAAAATAGTCGCGCACGTTAGTCCAGTCACCATCTACGAAAAGCGTCTGTGACATCTCTTCTAATAATGCGCGATTAGCATCTGTACTGCCTAAATCAGTTGCGGGGGTAACCACACCGTCCGTCTGCGTGGTACCGTCCATATCATCTATTACAGCTACAATATTATCCCAATGCTCTACAGCGAATCCATCTTCAAATCGCCATACTTCGTATAGTATATTGTCAGTGCCTGAACCGAAAAAATCTCCCCATGTACCTCCCAAAGTCGTTTGTGCAAACACATAATCACCAACTTCAAATGACCGATGAATATCAACGGTAATACCGGTAGGCTGCCCACCGTAAAAACCAGCAATTGGTGCTTTCCCAGTGGGTACGCCCAGATTGTGCTGGATATAATCACTACGAATCCATTTTATTACTGCCGGGTCTCCATTAATCAAACCTTCATTGAAGGCTCTGGCTTTTTCTTCGTTGGTTAATTCTTCAGCCATATTGAAGCTGATAAAAAAGGATATACCGGGATTAAAATTATAGCCTTCACTTATTTCAACTACAATAGTTGTTTCAGAATCAATTCTTAAGCTTACCGAAGTATCATTACTCGCAGCACTTGTAATGTTGTGAGGCTCGGAGAAGGTAAAGTAGTATCTATCGAATTTTCCTGCGGGGAAAACTTCAAAATTATTTACCCAAAAAGGGTCGGTTTCATCGGGCAATAAGGTAAATTCGACTCCGGTTTCAGTAAAATCAATTTCGTACAGTCCATTAATGTCAAAAGGAAGACCTGTTGTTGCGCTACCTTGTTCTAAAGCTGTCGCAAACTCTACCTCTGTATTTGAAAGTGTCGCAAACTCGTCAAAAGCGTCATCAGCCGCACCAAATAAACTGGCATAAGTTACTTCCGTACCACCTTCTTCCAAAGTGTTTCTAAGTGTAATGTCTGTGCCTTCAGTGAGTGGTTGGGCATAGGAACTAGCTATAAAAAATAGCGTCAATAATAAGAAAGAGATAATTCTTGTCATGAGTATGAATTTTTTGTAAATTGTAAGAAATGAGTGAATTTTCAATGAGTGAATGAGTGAATGATTTCAATGAGTGAATGAGTGAATTGTGAATGAGTGAATGATTTCAATGAGTGAGTGAATGAGCATTGGCGCATTAATTATTCATTCATTCACTCATTCATTCATTCATTCACTCATTCACTCATTGAAAATTCACTTACTGTGATAAGCATTAGAAACTGCATAGCTATCTTCCAGCCAGTTCCAAAGCACTATTTTTCCGTTGGCGACTTTTACTCGCAAGGCAAAAGTAAATTCGGTGGTTTCCTGATTAGATTTTAATGTAACCCCTTTCATTTGTCCAAAAAAAGCAGCCACATCTCCGCTTGATATAGCATCTTCTGTAACCCACTTAGTAGTTTTGAAGTGTTCCATAAACAGTGGTAAGAAGGTTTCTAAAATCACCTTTTTGCCCTTCCACGGACCAAGCCAAGGCAAACTTTTATCTCCTTCGTTTTGCCAAACCATGTCGTCGTCCATTAGACTGACCATGGTTTCCATATCTCCTTTTCCCATGGCATCCATAAATTTCATGGCAATATCCATAGTTGCTTTTGATTGTTTTTCCATACTATTTTCTTTATCGTTTTGATTTGTTTTTTCTGAATTTGTGCCACATCCTACGAATAGAATCAAAGATGATAGACTGATAATTAAAAGTAATTGCTTCATGATTTTAATTGTTTCATCGCAGTTCCCCAATCTTCTAAGTGGTGAACTTCTACGACTTTTCCATCGACAATGGTATGAATGTCAATGGTCATAATTTTAAATGATTTTGTGCCATCGGTAGGCAAACCCATAAAATCGCCATTGGGCGTTCCTGAAGCCAAACTTCTGACGATGTATTTGTTCCCTTCATTCAGTATTTCTTGCGGCACCCATTTCAAATCCGGAATCAATTTCCAAAAGAATCCTAATTGTCCGGTCAGTTGCTCTTTTGTTTTGGATTCGACTGACCCTCTGGAGGCAAAATTGTCTGCCAAAATATCGGCTAATACGGTTTCGGGTCTTGTTGCTGTATTTACCGTTAATGCTTTTTCATAAAAAGCCATTAATGCCTCTTTATTTGTCATAATAATAATATTGTTATTTTTAATTATTGAATGGCACAAAGGTAGGCAGGTCTTAAATGAGGCTAGGGTAAAAACAAACTTATTTAGGGTAAAAATGGGAAAGTTTATTTAGTAACGATAAAACAATAACTTCCGCATTTGGACGGCTTCTTTTGTCCTTATTTTTTCCCTTGAAAACAGTTATTTATCCAGATAAACGCCTATTTCCAAGAGAAAAACTAAGCACAAAATAACCTCGTCGAAATGCGGAATTTATTATTCTATCGTTACTTACTTGAAGTTTTCTTTAAATTGTTTGGGAGAATGTCCGGTCTTTTTTCTGAAATACTTGAAAAAATTTGTGGAGTCATCAAAACCAGCTTGGTAGGCGATTTCTGTGAAGGAAAGATTGGAGTTTATGATAAGCCTTTTAATTTGAAGAATTACAATTTCGTCAATAAAAGTTTTGGCAGATTTGCCGACGATATTTTGTGTTACATTATTTAATGTTTTTGGTGTAACTCCCATTTTTTTGGCATAATAGGCAACTTTCTTACTTTCAAAACATTCCTTTTCTACCAATTCTTGCAAGGAAATAAAGGATAAATGGTATTTTTTGCCACTTAAATTTGCGCCTCTTTTAGATGTTATCCTAAAAAGCTGATGTATTAAAATTTGTATTAAGTTTCTAATGATTTCGATTGAATGTTTGTCTTCTATCTGCACATGTTCTTGCTCAATTTGATGAAGGAGATTTATGATTTCGCCAAATTCGTTGCTATCTAACTGCAATTTTGGCGAGCTTAACATTTCGTTGAATAATTGGAATAATTTTAAGGTTTCAAATTTGTCTGAATTACGAATAACAAAATTTTCGGTAAAAACAAGAAATTTTCCTTGAGCATTGGTTTTGTAAAATTTGTGAATATTATTCTTTCGTAAGGTAAAAACTGTTCCTTTTTTGTAGTCGTAATCTTTGTAATTTATACTATGCTTTCCTTTACCATGAGTAATAATCACGATAACGAAAAAAGAAATTTTGTGGTGTTCGAATTGGTTATGGTCTTTAGGTTTTCTTTGTAAAATATCTTCTAAATCAATGAGGTCAAAATAGAAATTATCTGCCTTTTTCTTTTTAAAATCTATTTCTTTGATTTGCATCTTCATATTGATTAATCGTAACTATCTTTACGGTGGCGAACACCTATGATTCGACCAACAAAATATCATCACATTCCTTTTCTATTTATTATATTCCTTTTTTTATTAGTGTCATAGAACTTCAAAACACACATCACGTATATTTTTCATTCAAATGCCTAAAATTACTATAAAAAGCTGAAAATCACGATAAGCGAGCGTGCAAATTCTCCACAAAAAACCGCCATTCCACATGGAGTTGCGGAATGGCGGTTGCTTTTAAATTTGTTTCTTCGTTTATTTCAATTCTTTCAATAAAGTATTCGCAGCTAATTTTCCTAAATTATTGGATGCTAAAGGACTTGCACCTGTGATTAATTTTCTATCTACACAAACGGTATCGTCTGATTTTTTATTCATCAAATTAGCTCCCAAACCCTTCAATCTTTCACTCAAACCAAAAGGCATGTGTCCCGGCAAATAACCAATCATGGGCGTTTGTTTGTCCACCGCATCCGGGAATACTGCCATGTTATATCCGTCGTAAATAAATTTTTGATTATCCAATGTAGTGGCTAAAAGTGAACCCGGTCCGTGACAAAGCGTTATCGTAAACAAGTCGTTTTGATGCGCCCAATGCAGTATCTTCCCAACGTTTCTGTCTTCGGGAATGCCCAACATAGCCCCATGTCCACCGGGAACAAACACAGCGGCATACTCTGCGGTATTGGTCAATGAATGGTCTATAAAGTCTTGCAGTTTTTTGGGCTTTTCAAAACTTGATTTGTAATGATTGTAAATGGATTTTACGTGTTCGTCTTTGTTCGGGAAAGCCCACATTTCAAAAATGACGGGTTTTCCGTTTGGCGTAGCGATTTCAAAGTCAAAACCCGCATTTTTGAGATGAAGCATAGGCAATAGAGCCTCTACCGGATGATTTCCTGTAGAAAACCTTTTACCATTTTTCATGGTCATGTCTTTTTGTTCTGTGAAAATTGCGAGAATTTTTGACTTCTTTCCCTGATATTTCTTATATGAAATATTTTCAAAATCGGTCGTGTCAGAAGTACCTAATCTGATAGCAACTTTTGAAGGCGAGTAAGACCCGTCCGATTCCAATTTTGGTGCGATACCTAATAATTTTTTTAACATGTCTATTTAATTTATTGTCGTTATCAATTCATTCATTGGCTTGCGAACTTTTATCAAATTCACCAACCAATCTTTGTCTGCATCTCTATATCCTAAGGGTACAATGACTGTACTGCGTAGATTTTTCTCCCGCAAGCCTAATATTTTATCTAAGGCATCGTTGTTAAAACCTTCCATTGGAGTACTGTCCACACCTTCAAATGCGGCTTGAGTCAAAGCGGTCATTAAGGCTATATAGGTTTGTCGTGCAGCATGTTGAAAATTTGCTTCCGGGTCGCGTTTTGGATAGTTCGCCAATAACATTTGGCGATAGTTTTCCCAACCTTCATTCTTAAAACCACGAATCTCATTGGTTAAATCAAACATGTGATTTATTCGTTCTGCCGTATAATGGTCCCAAGCGGCAAATACCAACAGGTGTGAACAATCGGTGACTTGCGATTGATTTGAGGCGATTTTTTTTATTTCTGCCTTAAGCTCTTGGTTGGTGATAACAAAAACTTCAAAGGGTTGTAAACCACTTGAAGTCGGAGCCAGTCTTATGGCTTCCAAAATGTTGTCTATTTTTTCTTGTGGAATTGTTGCGCCGTTCATCGCCTTTGTGGCATAACGCTCATTCAATTTTTCTATAAAGCTCATGATGTTTTATTTTTATATGGGCGCAAACATAGAACTTATTCTATTCTTAAATATTGATGTATGATAAGAAATTATTGAAAATGTAAAATAATAAATGTAAAATGTAAAATGTAAATTTGTAGGACGCGAGTGAACGCGAGACATTTCTTATTTTATTGGTTTTTAAAATTGTTTTTAATAAAATATTAACTTTAAATTATTTATTATTAATTGAAAATCAATGAAAATTTGAACTCGAAAAAATTTAACAGAAATGTGAGTTTTACATTTCACAAAAAGTTACTGATTAGCCATTTCTTTTCGGACTCTGCTAAGGCTTTCGGCAGTGATACCCAAGTACGAGGCGATTTGATAGTTTGGGATTTTTTGTGCAAAATCTGCATAGTCGGCAATAAATTGCTTGTACTTTTCTGCTGCGGTTTGGGTGAGTAAACTCAAGATTCTTTTTTGAAGCGTTGCGATATGTCTTTCAAAGTTTTTTCTGTGAAAGGTTGCAAATTCAGGGTGTTCTATATACAGTCGTTCCAACTCTGTTTTGCCAATTAACAATATTTCTGATTTGCTCAATCCTTCTATGGACAAAATAGATTTGTTCTCTGTGTACAAGGTAATATAATCACCTATCCACCAGTTTTTAATGGCAAATTGAATGGTGACTTCTTTGCCGTTTTCCATTCTGTAAAAAGAACGCAAGCAACCGGTTAAAACAAAAATATGCTGCTTTTTTAATGAATTTTCCGATAGAATATTTTCTCCTTTCTGCACCTCTTTTTTAATACTAATTCTATTTAATTTTTCCTGAATAGTATCCGTAATAGCGATGTCATGTTTTATATATTCTATGAGTTCATTCATGTTGTTTTATTTTCCATATTCACATAAAATTCTAATTCATTCACCGGCACAAACATATCAAAAACATTCAAAAGTATGACAAGTTTATCCAAACGACAAAAATAGTTGATACTTTTAGGATTTGAGTTAAAAGTTAAAATAAAATTTAAATACTCCGTTTGCTAAACTTCAAAAAGTTTGGTCTCCGATAGCTATCGGAGAAGTAAAGTGCTGATTTTTAGCTAATTATAAATTTTAGTACCCTACCCACGTTTAGCAAACTTGAAAAGTTTACCAAACGGCTTACTTATATTTTGTATAAAATTAATATCGTATGAAGTGTCAATCAATTAGATAAACTTGTCGTTTTATCTGATAATATCTGCTTTTTACAAAAGGATTCGTCTGACAACTTTCGCGTTTATAGGTCTCCTTACTTTAGTCTTGGACTTTGGACAAAATGGAAATTAGGGAATAGTCCCTTAATAAATCCTTGATAAAAAGTTAAAAATAATTAAATTTAAGCTCGGTTCAATACAAGTTCGTATTCCCACTGGTAACTACTAGATTCCGTGGAATTGTCTGAACGAAGGTGTACATGGA
>CALIZI010000426.1 GCA_938028705.1 uncultured Saprospiraceae bacterium
TGATTATCAGTAAGTTAAATTAATCCGCAGGCAAGTAAATGGTATTACGTATTAATTTAAAGATAATGTATTTCAAAAAACAATAAATAAAACTTTTTTTATTTTATTATAAACTGATTATCAGAACTTAAAGAATTGCTGGAGATAAAAGGAGACTTAATCAGTGGGTCGAGTAACATTAGAATACTCAGAAAACACATTGAGTTATAGCATTAATTCGGGGTTAAATTCAGTATAATCAATTTAATATAAATGGAAATTTAAATTACTTTGTGACAGGATAAATGAAAAATTCCAAATTCCAAATTCCAAATTCCAAGGTTTTCATTTTTTTGTTTTTTGGAATTTGGAATTTGTTTTTTGTTTTTTGTTTTTTGGAATTTGGAATTTGTTTTCATTTTTTTGTTTTTTGAAATTTTAGAATTTTTTATTTTCCAATATTTCAATAGCTTGTCTTAGATCAGCCGGTATCGGAATTTTATGATTTTTAATAAAATCAAAACAAACCACCACTGACTCTCCTCTAGCTACCAAGCCCAATTTAGGGCTGCTAATGGCGTGTTCCATAGTAAAGCTCGTTCTACCTATTTTCACAATGCGTACCCCAATTTCTATGGCATCAGGATACACCAAAGGCAGGATGAAATTGCAAGAAGTATGAGCCAGAATCGGACCCGTATCTTCCCTCTTTTCATCATCGCGGAAAAAATTAATTTTATAAAAATACGCAATCCTCGAACTCTCAAAATACCGAAAGTACATCACGTTATTCACATGATTATAAGCATCCATATCGCCCCATGCAATGGGCTGTCTGACAATTACCGGAAAATCTTTCATAGTTTGTAGTGTTGTAGTTCTTAGTGTTGTAGTGTTGTGGTTCGTAGTGTTGTAGTGTTGTAGTTCGTAGTATTTTAATGTCGTAGTATTGTAGTTCTTAGTTCGTAATGTTGTAGTTCACGATTCGACGAACTAAGAACTACAACACTACGAACCACAACACTACGACACTACAACACTACAATACTACGAACTAAGAACAAATAATTCACGAAAATGCTTGATTTTATCATTAAAATAATTTTACTTTGTATTTCAAAGTTCTTTACTTTTCAATGTAAATATTAAATCATGGTCAAATCATTCATGTTTTTTACACTGTTTATCAGCATTTTATTAATAACAATTTCGTGCAATAATGGCGAATATCAATACGATGTCTATGTCAGAAATCAAACTAATGAAACACTGCAAGTTGCTTTCAAAAGCAATGTTGACAGAAAAGGTGTGGTCGAAGAAACCCTAAACATACAAGCCGGAGAATTTCGCAAAATCATTAATAGCATAGACATTCCCGTTCCTGAATATGAGGATTATGGGCGTACTTCTGCCAGACATAGCCACCTCGTAGCCGAATATGTCAATGCTTCCCAAAACGGTATTCCAAGTAAAATCAAATGGAATGACGAGCGCATTCAATTCATCAAAACAGACATCGGACAAGCTGAATTTGTTATTACCTATACAGAGGATGACTTTTGAATATCGCCGCTTAAATTTTATTTACTATTTTTGCGGAACGAGTAGCGGGTTATGAGTAGCAAGTAGCGAGTTACGAGTAGCAAGTAGCGAGTTACGAGTAGCGAGTAGCAAGTTACGAATTAACGAATTACGAATCAACGATTTACTAATTACGAATCACAAAACATGTCAAAAGTAAGAGTTCGCTTTGCACCAAGTCCTACCGGACCACTTCATATCGGAGGCATTCGCACAGCATTGTACAATTATCTGTTTGCCCGCAAAACGGGTGGAACATTTATTCTGAGAATAGAAGATACTGACCAAACCCGCTATGTAGAAGGTGCGGAACAGTACATTCTCAATGCCTTGAAATGGTGTGGTTTGGAACTAGACGAGAGCGTGGAAAAAGGTGGCGAACACGGACCTTACCGCCAGTCGGACAGGAAGGATATGTACGCCCAATACGCCGAGCAATTGGTCAAAAACGGACATGCTTACTATGCCTACGATACGCCGGAAGAAATTGACCAAATGCGCGAAAACCTCAAGACTCCCGAAGACCCCAACCCAAAATACAACTTTGCTTCGCGCGGCAATATGAAAAATACATTAAGCCTTTCTGCGGAGGAAATCAAGGCATTGGACGATGCCAATACACCGCACATCATTCGTCTGAAAGTAGAACCCAATGAGGAAATCACCTTTCAGGATATTGTGCGCGGCGATGTCACTTTCAGTAGCAACGAACTTGATGATAAGGTACTTCTCAAAACCGACGGAATGCCGACCTACCACATGGCAAATATCGTGGACGACCACTTTATGGAAATCTCGCACGTCATACGCGGAGAAGAGTGGCTGTCGAGTACACCAACACATGTTTTACTATATCGTTATTTGGGTTGGGAGGATACCATGCCGCAGTTTTGTCACCTGCCCCTCATCCTCAAACCCGACGGAAAAGGTAAACTCAGCAAACGCTACGGCGCAAAAATGGGCATCCCCGTTTTTCCTACCGAATGGAAAGATGATACAAAAAATGAACTGTTTATCGGCTTCCGCGAAGAAGGTTTCTTGCCCGAAGCCGTCATTAATTTTCTCGCCTTTTTAGGTTGGAATCCGGGTACGGAGCAGGAAATATTTACACCCGACGGATTAATACAAGCCTTTGATTTAGAGCGAGTTAATAAAGCAGGGGCGCGTTTTGATATTCAAAAAGCCCGTTGGTTTAATCAGCAATATATCATGCAGACTGACCCCGCACAACTCGCCGCCCTTGTGCGCCCGCACGTAGAAGGACGCGGACACCAACCCACCGACGAGTACCTCGCAAAAGTCTGTGAATTGATGAAAGAACGCTTTGAGACGCTCAAAGATTTTTGGGCAAACAGCCGGTACTTTTTCGAGGAAGTTACGGAGTACGACAATGAAAAAATTATCCGCAAACGCTGGAAACCCGAAAACCGCGACAAGATGCACGACCTCAAATCTAGCATCAATCGCCTTAGAAATTTTACGCCTGATAATATCGAATCGCAGGTCAAAAAATTCATAGAAGAGCAGGAATTGAGTTTTGGTGAAGTGCTGCCTTTTATTCGCTTGGCAGTGAGTGGTACGACCAAAGGTGCGTCAATATTTGAAATCATGTCGATACTCGGAGAGGAGGAAGTGGCTAAGAGATTGGAACGAGGTTTTAATGATTTTGACAAGATTAAGGAAAATGCGTAACTTGGCTTTGGGTAATGGTTAATCAGTTGATCGGTTAATCAGGTTGGCGTATTAGGCTACCCACGTATTATAAAGGAAAGCACCCGTAATGACGACTTTAGTCAACCTGTGCGATTAAAATGAGTTGAGACTTGCAAATCAACTTTTTGCGATAAAGGTACGTTAGTACCGACCCTGTTTGTAGTAAAATAATCCCCAAAACCTCCTAAGCTCCGTAGGAGCGGCACTGTTTGTACATTTAAC
>CALIZI010000427.1 GCA_938028705.1 uncultured Saprospiraceae bacterium
AATTAATATTTTATTAAAAAAATTTTAAAAGCCAAATTATATTTTGAATTAGGTTGTGAAAATTTTGAATTTCAATAAGAAAAATGACATCATTCGGAACATTTAATAACTCGAAAAAATTTAACAGAAATGACAGTTTTAGAAATAAAATAACAACAAATTATGCTAAAAAATAATATATTTTATTTGTTATTATGGATACAATTGCTTTTTACCTCTGCTATACATGTACAGGCATCCTGCGATATAACAGTCACTAATATAGACTATGGAGCTGTCATTATGCCAGAGCCTATCAGCGGAATATGCAAACCTGAAAACACACTTAATATAGGATTGACTTATACAGAAGGTATGAGCGATTTTATTAAAATCAATGGACAGACTTTTCCGGCAACAGGCAGTCCGCAAACCATTCAAATTATAGGCACGCCCGAAGAAATAATGGTTGAGTTGGTGGGTACAAATTGTTATACCGGCGAATATACAAGTTTGGATGAACTACCTGTTGCGCCTGCAATTATGGAAGGAGATACCATATTTTGTACCGGCGAAACCATCCCGCGAATTATATTATCCGGTCATCCGAATATTCCCTTTCATTGGACCAATCGAGATGGTACTTGCATACAAAGCCTTTCCTTTTCAGGCACATTCAATGAAGAATGGACACACCCGCATATTGGTAATTTTATGGCTTACCAATATATTGATGGCAAGATAAGCAAGCCATTATACATTAATATTCGTGAAGGCTTACCCGTAGATATTGTTGGTGAATTATCTTTTTGTGAAGGAGAATCTTCCACACTTGGTGTTTTAGTTAATGGTCAAAATATTACGTCAGCGTATAGCATTATCTGGCATACGCCTATTGGTAGCTTTAGAGAGACTTCCAGCGTTGTTGCTGATATAGAATATTTATATGCCGTAGAAGTGAGGGATAGTGATGGATGCTTGGGTACAGCCTCAGTTTTGGTAGAACAAATCAATACACCTCAACTCAAGATTCTAAGACCGCAATCTTCTATTCTAAATAATGATTTAAGGGCGGTTGCCTCCGGTTCAGCCTGTTCGAGTGGCTGCGACTATCTATGGCAAACTCCCGACGGTGCTATGTTGAGTACACAAATTATTGAAGCCCCGGCAGCAGGTACATATATCCTGACTATCACAGGTAAATATGGATGCGCCATTTCAAAGTATATAACGCTAGAATGATTATTATTTTATCATCACACAAAGAAGAAAGGCGAATGTTCCACGTGGAACATTCGCCTTTCTTTCAACACATTGTAGGGTCAGGGCATGCCCTGACCCTACAATGTATTCTTATCCCAAGTTGAATATGTAGCCCCCAAGTTTTTTAAGTGGTTTAGTTGTCAGACGAATGCTGTTTTAGAAGGCACCGATTATTTGATAAGATCTTCGCTTTTAGCAAAAGAATTCGTCTGACAACTCTCTCCGCTCTGATTTTTTGGGGCTACATATTCAACTTGGGTTATGTTTTAATTAAAACTCCATCAACCATTCTTTAAAATCCTTAAAATCTGTTCCCATCTGCACTGCCTCTTTCTTCTTATCAGCAAGTATAGCCAACCTTTCGGGAATATCCACCTTCTGCCCTATCGTATCTTCTACGGTATCAATAAACTTGGCAGGATGCGCCGTTTCCAAAATCACACCTTGTACATTCGGGTTTTCTTTTTGATAATCTCTGAATGCCAGATAACCCACCGAACCATGCGGGTCAATGATGTATTGGTAGGTATCAAAGACTTCCTTTACTCCCACGCAAGTCTCTGAGTCTGTATAGGCGTAGCCTGTGATGTCTGCCTTCATAATGTTCCACGTGGAACTATATAGGTCAAGCATACGTGCAAAATTAGACGGATTGCCTACATCCATAGCATTAGAAAGGGTACGTGTAGAAGGGCGGGGCTTGTATTCGCCTGTGGCGAGGTATGTAGGTACTACGTCATTCACATTGGTAGCGGCGATGAAATGATGTACAGGTAAGCCCATCTTCATAGCCAAAAGCCCTGCGGTGAGGTTGCCAAAATTACCGCTTGGTACAGTGAATACCACAGGTGTTTGTTTATCTTTTAATTGCTTATAGGCTTCTATATAGTAGAATGATTGGGGAATAAGCCTTGCAATATTAATCGAATTGGCAGAACTCAAACGCTGTCGCTTGGTCAAATCCTTATCCAAGAATGCTTGTTTCACCAATGCCTGACAATCATCGAAGGTACCATTTACTTCCAATGCTGTGATATTATGCCCTAATGTAGTTAATTGCTTTTCCTGCAAATGACTGACCTTTCCACTTGGATAAAGAATAACCACACGAATACCCGGTGTTTTATAAAAACCCGCAGCCACAGCACCGCCCGTATCGCCCGAAGTAGCTACGAGGATAGTCAGTTCTTTATCTTCTCCTTGATTAAAATGCCCCATTAGTTGCGCCATAAACCGCGCTCCGAAATCCTTAAACGCCAATGAAGGACCATGAAATAACTCCAATATATGCGTCTGTTCATCCAAGCTGACCACAGGTGCAGGGAAGTTGACAGCATGTTCGGCTATCTGTTTTAGTTTACTATCAGGAATGACCTCGCCTATCAATGCCTTACACACTTGGTATGCAATGGCAGAGAAGCTATATTGCTCCAAATCTTGAAAGAATGCCTGCGGCAATGCAGGTATATTGGAAGGCATGAACAAGCCGTTATCATCCGGCAAGCCCTTCATAACGGCGGTTTTTAAAGAGAATAAAGTGTTTTTATCCTTTGTACTGTATAACTTCATAATGGTTAATGGTGAACGATTAATGATTAATGTTCCACGTGGAACGCTGAGTTTTATTTTTCTTCTTTAATGAGTTGATATGTAGGAGAGTTGACGAAATAAGACAGCCATTCTTCCTTTGCTTTTTGCTTACTTTTCATTCTATAATATTCATTGTAATCATTAAAGCTAATATCAAATGAAATAGTTTCTTCAATATCTTTTAAAGGAATTTTTGCATAATGAGTATAATCGTTTTCAGAAATAATTGTGTTAGGAAGCGATTTATCCATTACTTTCTCAAAATGAGTTTTTCCAAATTCAGCTTGATATGAAACAATCGTAAGAGAGTCTTTTAAGGGTGATGACGACATGAACTCAATTGATCTACGTGCTAATTTATAGTTTGAATTGACCGTATGAATTTGGTATTTTAGCAATGAACCTCTGTTGGCAATCTCAAAAATAGCGGTTGCACAAGAGGAAGTGATGTTGTTTAAAGCCAAATCAACCTTTTCAAGTGATTCATCCAATTCTCCCTCACGATAAAGTATTTCCGCCTCATCCAACAATTCATACGAATTTTGTGTATTACATGATGCGAAAACAAAGCAAATAATAATAAGAAAAAAAGTGTTTCTCATAAAGTCATTTTTGAACTTGAAACTTACACTTGAACTTAACATACGACAGCCCCATCCTGATTAATGAGTGACACATACACATTACTCTCAATCCCTTGACGGGTAAAGACAGCTTGCATGGCTTCTCCGGCTTGTTCTGCAATCAAGCTATTATCACTCAAAGCAAATATAGACGGACCCGACCCCGAAATACTACAACCCAATACGCCACAATCCATAGCCGCAGCTTGCACCTCATAGAAGCCCGGAATCAACCCTGCACGTTGAGGTTCTATAATCACATCTTTGAGCGAGCGACGAATGAGGGCAAGGTCGCCTTTGCTCAAACCAATAATCAACCCGCCAAGATTCGCAGTTTGTGCGATCATCTGTTTGAGTGAAGTTTGCGGACTGAGCATTTCGCGGGCTTCGACAGTCAAGACTTCTACATGCGGATATACGAGCGTGGTGTATAAACCGTTCATCAGATAAACGCGATGTACATCAAAGGTATCATTATCCCGATTGAGGGTCATGCCTCCGAGCAAAGACGGCGCAACATTATCCAAGTGAATCGACCCGCCACTTGCCAATTGCTCTCCGGCAGATGCGAAGGGTAGGAGTTCCCATTTGGTGAGTGGATTACCAAGCAAATGATTGACCGCTACGACACCCGCCACTGCACTCGCCGCACTCGATCCCATACCACTTCCGAAGGGCATCTTCTTCCGAATCTCCATATTAATACCTACATCGGTTTTACCCAAATGTTCCAATAATCTCATTCCGGCTAAACCTGCGGTATTCTTCATGGTTTCGCGTGGCAGCTTACCTTTGTCACCTGTGATTTTGGTGATGTGGATACCGGGTTTGTCGGTTCTTGTAGCCACGACTTCGTCGCCCGGTCCGTGTATCGCGTAGCCTAATATATCAAATCCGCAACAAACATTCGATACCGTTGCGGGGGCAAATACTTTTACTCCTGACATCTGTTTGAGTTCATAGTTGATAGTTCATAGTAGCCATCCGTACAGGCGGTTTCAACCGCCATGTTAAATTACCTTTACATGGCGATTGAAATCGCCTGTACAGTATTTGCGACGGCTAAAGTCGTCGGTACGGAAATTATAAACAATCAACTTTTTTATATAAATTTAAATTTTATTTATTAATAAAAAACTAAATGCAAATGTAGTGTATTTTGACAAATACAAATGATAAATTTCAAATTCCTATGACAACTAAATCGTTTTTCTTTTTTCTTTGCTTGATACTTTTGAAGATTTATGATATGTTTATATTAGTAAATGCGTTATTTTTTGTGAAAACATGATAAATATATTTTGAAATAAAAACGCATTTAAATGCTCAACGCCCCGAATGAATAAATGATAAACCTAAAACACATTAATTATAAAAATAATATTTTAAATATGAGTAAACTAACAACTGATTTCATTATTCTTCAATATCAAAGTGGGATAGAAAGTTATTCAAAATTTACAACGGAAGTAGGTTTGTGGGATAGTATGGAGTGTATGAATTTGACATTAAAGAAAACAACAACACATTAAAAATTTATAAAATAAAACAAATAGTGGAAAGTATGGAAGGTGAGGGAAATATTCATGGTGCATTTAAGTAAAAAATAATATATGATAAAATCAAACACAAAATACTTAATAAATTTATTTATCCTGTTATTTTTTTTATTAGTGGCTTGCAGTGAAAAAAAAGCAAAGAAGATTGATTTCTGCGAGAGGCTTGAAGCCGACCAGTCCAATCTCTCACGAGATTATATGTCTAAGGCGGAGAAGGCGGAGCGATTTAGAAACAGGCAGGCAGATTTCAAGAAAAATTTTGACATCTTAAATCGCTTAATCCAATCAGATAGATTATCTGAGGTGAAAACAGATACTTGTTATAATGATTTCATCTTGGTCACGCTAATCCATAATGTACAAAATTTTCCAAAGGAAGTATTTAACAAAAACATGGTCAGGTCTATCAAAGAAGAAATAGACAAAGATAATATACGTCTTGATTATCTGAGAACATCTTTATCGGCATATAAGGAGTACACACTCGATATAAGACGCTGTAAAGAAATGAAGGAAATGGTCAATCATGCCATTTCAACTTGGAAAGTCAACGAAAATTATGAACAATCCGCAGTCGGCAAAATTGAAGATATAGAATATGTGGATTGTGATAAAAAGAAATGACAGAATTAGAAAAAACATCAAAACAATAAAGCACAACTTAATATGATTGAAAATTTACCCAACTGGATTAACCTGATTTTCATCCTAACGACCATAGCGACCATTGGATTTTTTCATTTTTCCAATGGCAAACCCAAATTACTGACCACCTTAATCATCCTATGGTCATGCCTATTCCATCTTGGCATATCAGGGATTTTACCAAAACAACCAAGCTATGCCTCCGCGATTTGCACTGATATTGGTTCCCTCCACGCTCCTTATCATATACAGCTTTTTGCCGAAGCAACGAAAATATATTTTAGAAAATCGCAATACAAAAGTCAGTACCTTTCTACATATCATTCGTTTGCCAATGGAAATCGTACTGTTGCAATTATTTATTCATAAAATGATTCCCGAATTGATGACCTTTGAAGGACGCAACTTCGATATTATCATGGGCATCACCGCACCTATAATTAATTTTTTATATATCAAAAAATGGTTGGGCAAAAAAGGACTTTTGGGCTGGAATATGATTGGTTTGTGTTTAATCCTATTCATTCTAGTGAATGGTCTTCTTTCTGCCGAATTACCTTTTCAACAATTCGGATTTGAACAACCCAACAAAGCGGTCACTTATTTTCCGTTTGTACTGTTGCCGGCTACGGTAGTTCCGATTGTAGTGTGGACACATTTGACGGACATTATTAAATTGATAAAGAAAATATAATAATAATATTTATTTTAAAACAAGCAACGATATTTAATATATTATTTAAAATAATAAAAATAATCCAATGTAGATAAAATTCATGAATTTTATCTACATCGGATTTGCACCCAAAAATTACCTAAATAAAGCCCCGCAAAATCCAACATCCTGACCCTGACATCAGACTCAAAAAATCTATGCAATTCTCGCAAGGTTCACACTTTAGTTTTATCGACTTAAAAACTATTATATCAATAAGTTATGGTATTTTAGTTCAAGCAAAACTTTAGATTCAAAATTTGTCCAAAAAAAGCAATTTTTGTCTAAAAAATGTGAAATGAAGCACAAAAATTACTCATCAGACGAAAAGAAAAATTTTGCAAATCATTCGATGACAAGAATTGCTTTTTAGTAATTAAAAATTAGACAAGTTTATAAGGTATAAAAGTAGTTGATACTTTTTTGAGCCCACCATTTACAAGTATTCAAACAGGAGGGGGTGGTGGTGACCCCCACGAAATTTACCTACATTTCATTTGATTTGTTTTATTGTCCCCTACAAGAATATATATGGTTTAAGGGTGGGGATCTGGACCGTTTACAAGATAATAACACATTCTCAAATTGAACGGGGTGGGGCGACCCCCAGGAACTTCCCTTTAATTTCATTTGATTAGCTTTATTGTCCCATACAAGAATATATATGGTTTAGGGGTGGGAATGTTGATCATTTACAAGTTTTCAAACAAGAGGGGGTGGGGTGACCCCCTAGGGACTCCCCTCTTATTTCATTTCATTTGTTTTATTGTCCACTACAAGAATATATATGGTTTAAGGGTGGGGATGTTGACCGTTTACAAATTTTCAAACAAGAGACAATACGAAATCGTATATTTGCCTTTTTTACATTAGCGTGTATTCGTGCCGTACATCTAGAACTTGTTCCAGAAATGACAATCGAGTCATTCAAATTAGCGTTTAGACGATTCGTTAGCAGGAGAGGAATTCCCAGAACTGTGTATTCCGACAATGCACCAACCTTTGTGTCCGCTTCACATGACATTCCGAAGGAAATGTACATTCAAATAAATTGGAAATTTATTCCGAAAGCAGCACCATGGTACGGTGGATGGTGGGAGAGACTAGTTGGAATTACGAAAACGACATTGAAAAAAAGTGCTCGGGAAATCACAAGTAAATTCTGACGTATTACGAACAACTTTGATAGAAATCGAACGTGTAATCAACGATCGTCCGATTACGTATGTATCGTCCGACATTCGAGATTCAGAGCCGCTAACGCCTTCACATCTACTACAGGGAAGAAGGTTATCACAAGAGAACAATTCTGATTCAGAGG
>CALIZI010000428.1 GCA_938028705.1 uncultured Saprospiraceae bacterium
AAGTTCATTGACATAAGACGTTTCATATAGCGTGTCATCGGCAAAAATCTCGAAAAAGGGTTTAAATGGTGATAAATTCGCTCAAAATTAATGGCAATGCCCAAACAGAAGATATAGGAATCGAAATTAAATCGTTCCCGAATCTTCAACTTACCGGTATGTTTCTCGCCCCGCCGCAAAGAATACATCAATCGCTCTACAGCGGGGCGAAGCGTTCTGCGCTCCGAGGGAAGTTTCTGTACAGCTTTATGTCTTTTTTGTTTGAGTGGTTCCTCTTTGTTAAATCTGAAAGTAGCGGTTTGTTTTTCTTTGTTGCGCTGTGCTTTAGTGGGACATTGGTCGAAAAGCGGACAGCCGATACATTTATTAAGGTCGAAAGTAACTTTGTAGTTTTCGCCTGCTTCTTCGGCTTGCACTGCCGGCTGGTCCGGATTAGGGCAATTACCGATAAAGCCATCTTTGGTGTTACCTGTTATTTCAATAGTGACTTGAGCGGTTTTACCTCTAACGGCGGTCTGTATAATATTAATATCATGTTGCTCGGCTTTGATGTCCACTGCTTTGCTGGGAAAACCACCATCGGTGTGGAGTTCATTCAAGTCCGGCGTATTAGATTTCATCGTATCTATTTCGCCTTCTAGTATCACTGAATCATCTGTATTATTGGTCGCAGTGGCTAAGTGCGTAATCAGATTGAGTTTGTTGTCCGGATGACAAGTCTCTACGCCCATGGCACCAAAGCCTTGAAATTTCTCACCTCGCTTTGTTCTGTAGGTGGCATCCAAATCGTCCGGTGATTGCAAAGAATCACTCCCCAACTCTCTGCCGGGGCGAACCACAATCGGTAAATCTTCTGCATCCTTATCCACTTCAAAATGTTCTTTAAATACTCTTTCGAACATTTTAAAAACAGGCTCCTCAGCGTATTGCTCCGATAGGTTTTGATGAAGATTATAATAGACAAATCCTAAACATGCTAATTTGGAAGTGTAGCCGTCCGGAGCAACACCGTACACATATTTTTCGCCACCTTTCAAATAGGCTTTAAACAAAAGTTCATACTTTTGTTGGTCTTCCTTCGATAATATACGATGCAAGCGACACAAGACCTCTACTAATAAAGACAGTCTGGTGTGTGCTTTTATGTTGCTGTTAATCAGTACAGTATCTAATCGTTGGATATCTGTCTTTATACCCAATTCTTTGAGTTGAGCAATCGTCAACTTAGTAAAACACTTCGTAATCAAATCAATCTTCATCCTCGAGTTATAGCTATCTAAGCGATTTTTGAAGTTGTAAAGGGTACGAGGCACAAAGGGAACTTCAGCGAAATCTTTCAAGCCTAAAGCCACCCGAAGAGCAACATTGAATTTGAGCTGATTGAAAAATTCTTTATGCGAGAGGTTCTTCATTTCCAATAAAATTAAGGTCGATACCAAACAATTCACCGGACGGTTCTTCGTCTGAGCCTTCGCTGAATACAGTACGCTAAAATCTTCTTCACAAATCTTACTAAAGATTAATTTGTAGAACAAATACTCTGGACTAAGCTTAAGGGCTTCTAAAGCATCCTTTCCCAGTATTGATTCCCAACTTGATAGAAGGGCATCCTCATTAACTACATTGGCATGGAACATAAATGATACGTCTTATGATACTACATCTGTCAACACAAATTTAAGCATTTTATACACACAAAAATAGTTTATTTGTTTTTTTACTTATTTCAGTGCAACCTAATAATTAAATTTTTATAAAATAAAAATATTGTATTATAAAATAATATTTAGCTCATATCCTATTTATATTTCAAATTCAATTCCTTATATTTACGTTTTAATGAAAATTTATAAGTCCGTATGAGTATGTGCAAGTACGAAGTGTAAGACAACTTTGAGCGCGAATATACGTACTGAATTGGGAATGACGGCAAAAAACCGTTATTTTGCTCCCTGATTATGATAACTGGACTATTACACGGATTTGGAAGATACCTGAAACTCATGGGCAGCATGTTTTCGCGCCCGGAGCGATTTTCGATGTACTGGAAAGAAACCCTGCGTCAGATGAACGATATTGGTGTGGGGTCTGTGGTGATTATCGGTTTGATAGCCTTGTTCATTGGTGCGGTGACGGCGGTGCAGTTTGCTTACCAATTGCAGGGCGGTTTCATTCCTGCATATTATATTGGTTACATCGTGCGCGATTCGACGATTATTGAGTTGGCTCCTACCATTTCATGTTTGGTATTGGCAGGTAAAGTCGGGTCAAATATAGCTGCCGAAATAGGCGGTATGCGCCAAAAAGAGCAAATTGATGCCCTTGAAATCATGGGAGTCAATACGGCTGCGTATTTGATATTGCCCAAAATTATTGCAGCATTATTTGTCGTGCCTTTGTTGGTCATTATTGGTGCGGGGGTGAGTATTGTTGGCGGCTTTCTTGCCAGTATCTCTACCGGAATGGTCTCTGCACCCGATTATATTTTGGGCTTACATTCTTTTTTTGAACCCTATTTTGTCTTTATGATGATGGTCAAATCGGTGGTGTTTGCTTTTATTCTGACCTCTGTTTCTTGTTACAAAGGCTTTTATGTAGAAGGCGGTAGTATTGAATTGGGAAGAGCCAGTACACAAGCAGTGGTGTATAGCAATATTTTGATTTTATTGGCAGATTATATTATTGCATTGATATTGACATAGGGGAGGGAGTTGATTGAGTTTATAAAGTTTATAAACTCTACCAACTAATCACTCTATCAACTCAATAAACTTTATCAACTCTATAAACTAATCAACTCCATAAACCAAACAAATGATAAGAGCAGAAAATATATACAAATCATTCGGCGAGCAGGAAGTGTTGAAGGGGATTTCAGCAGTTTTTGAGGAGGGTAAAACCAATTTGCTTATCGGGCGAAGTGGTGCGGGTAAGACGGTGATGTTGAAGATACTGGTGGGTTTGCTTGACCCGACCAAAGGCAGCGTTTGGTATGGTGATATAGATTTTTGTAGCCTCAACAAAAAAGAGCGTAAAGCAATTCGGCAGGATATTGGTATGCTGTTTCAAGGCTCGGCTTTGTTTGATTCGATGACAGTGGAAGAGAATGTGCGTTTTCCTTTGGACATGTTTACTAAGTTGACCAAAGCAGAAAAAGCAAAGAAGGTGGATAAATGTCTGGAGCGTGTTGACCTCACCGGTAATAATGACAAATATCCGGGCGAAGTGAGCGGCGGTATGCAAAAACGGGTGGGGATTGCGCGGTCTATCGTACTGGATCCCAAGTATTTATTCTGCGATGAACCCAATTCCGGCTTAGACCCCAAGACA
This sequence comes from uncultured Saprospiraceae bacterium, assembly GCA_938028705.1. Taxonomy (GTDB): domain Bacteria; phylum Bacteroidota; class Bacteroidia; order Chitinophagales; family Saprospiraceae; genus JAHDEO01. The sequence goes on from CALIZI010000428.1 coordinate 3,331, forward strand.
TCTATGGTCATTGACGAACTCATCCACAATATCACTGTGGATAATAATATTACAACGATTATTAATACCCACGATATGAACTCAGTCATGGAAATCGGTGACCATATCAATCTACTCCATCTCGGCGAACTCGCTTGGGTAGGTACTAAAGATGATGTATTGGAAAGTGAGGATGAAATACTGCAAGATTTCATTTTTGCATCGCCTTTTTTACAACGCCTGCGGAAAGGTGCTTTGCAAAATGTCGGATAAGTAGTTCGACAAAAAAATTGAACCACAAAGCACCCAAATGAATTTTATAAAAACGAATGACATCTGATACTAATTCGCCATACTAAAGTCTAAATGAAACAATATCCCAATAAAGCCGTAAAGCAATAATACATAAACCGTCACATGCTCGAAACCATAAAGAATATAGGTTTTTACCAGATGCTGGTAGGCTTACTCTTGATACTGGGAACGGTATTTAGCGTATATCCGCCGGATTTGTTTGTATTCAAAATAGGGGCAAGATTTGCAGTGCAATTCATGTTTCTGTGCCTGTTTTTGGGTTTTTTCTTCTTGTTTTTGCGCTCTACCAACCTCATGTTTCTGAGTTTTATTGCCTGTGCTTTGATGTGTATTTTTTTGAAAGGCTCTTTTAATGATACCGAACTCATGGCATTTTACCCCAAGCCCAACGGCGAACCGGACTTCAAAGTAGCGCATTTCAATGTCGGTTCTACGAGCGAATCGCCGCCGAGCATGATAGAGACGATATTGGCGACAGATGCCGATATTATTTCCATTCAAGAGTTGACACTTGATTGGAATATGTTTTTGAAAGGCGGCTTGAGAAACCAATATCCGTACTCCGAATCTGTGGTGCGCCTCGATTTTCGCGGCTTGGCTATTTACTCCAAATACCCCTTGACACAGGTCGATACTTTTCACTTTGAAGATACGCCCAATATTTACGGAACGGTACAATTGGACAGCAACTACGAAGATGTATTTTTCATCTATTCCAACACCGAACCGCCCGTCAGCACCACAGCTTACCACAAAATCCGGCAACACCTCTCGCAGGTAGCCGACATTGCCAAAAAAATTGATGCCCCCCTGCTCACGCTTGGTGCATACAATGTCGTGCCTTGGTCGCAGGAACTCAAATCTTTCCGCACCACAGCCAAGCTCTGCAATGGGCGACGCGATTTCACTCCCGGTCTCACCGCTTCGTCCGGCACCCTCTTACAAGTACCTACCGACCATATTTTACATTCCAGAAAACTCGAATGTATTGACTTCAAACCACTCTCCGATACCGGAGGCGACTACGTCGGAGTCATCGGACAATTTCAGTACAAACCAAGCTATGCTAAAGGAGCGATTCAATAGTTTTCGTTATGCTTTTAAGGGCATTGCTGACCTCTTCAAGTCGCAGCCCAATGCACGGATTCACCTCCTGTTCACTATCGGTGTCATCATCGCGGGTTTCTTTTTCCAAGTCAACCTAAACGAATGGTGTTTACTCATACTCTGTATGGCACTCGTATTCAGCATGGAAGCAGCCAATACCGCCCTCGAATACCTCACCGACCTCGTCTCACCCGATTATCACCCCCTTGCCGGAAAAGCCAAAGATGCCGCCGCCGCCGCTGTGCTACTCTCAGCCTTGGGTGCCGCTATCGTCGGTATCGCCATTTTTTTACCTAAAGTAGTGGTGTGGTGTGGTTCTTAGTGTTGTGGTGTTGTAGTTCTTTGTTTCGATATAATGTGGGATATTTTTTCCGAATTTGGGTTAAAACTCGTCAGACATTTAAACTTTGCCGGAAAAATATGATATCATCGGTGAATTTTGAAAATGTCAGACGAGTTTTAGCCCAAATTCAAAAGCAAAATGCCAAATGTATTAAATAAAAATTGAACATGATACTATCAAGATAAAAAATTAAATTTATAATATAATTTATATTAAGTACATAGACTGAATTAAATCATAAAAATAATTTCACCAACTATTTGATTATCAGAATTTTAGTATATTATTTTTTATAAAATAAAAATGTCCTACTACTTAAATTTTTAGGCACTACGGTAAAAAGTGTGGGTCGGTGAAATTCTCTTTCATATTTAACTTCGGAATTGACCTAAAAGCTATAAGGTTTCCGAAAACCTTATAGCTTTGATAGCCGGACTTTACGCTTAACCATACTTTTCACCGTAGAGCCAATTTTTATAATGTAAAAACAAATTAC
>CALIZI010000429.1 GCA_938028705.1 uncultured Saprospiraceae bacterium
GATTAAATCTCACGCAGAGTACGCAGAGGTCGCAGAGATTTATAGCTTTTCTCTGCGTACTCCGCATACTCCGCGTGAAATATACAAGATTAAGCGATTTGCATTCATATTAGATTGCCCCTAATATTTTACACACTCAAAAGAAATTGAGATGAAACCCATGAGTTCTCCGACATAGATATAGGTTTAGCACCATTTCGAACACGTGAAAAAAATTCATGAATTTGCTCTATATATTCGATTTAATTACTCTATTAATACCATTCAACACCTCCAAAAAAGCTGCATCTTTATTATCGTATTGCGTGATAGGTTTTCCTTTTTCGGGCAATGCGTTGAACTCTGCAAGTGTGGTATATTCCCAACCGCAAGGACGCAAAATAATCGGAATGACCTGCAATTCGCCCTTTTTATAGCGTTCCAACATAATCGGCAATTCGACTTCCATAATATAATCGGTTGCCAAAAAATCTGCGCTGACCAAGCACAATACAATGTCCGCATCATTCAATTCGGCTTTGATTTCGGCATCCCATTTGGCACCGGGCATGATGTCGCGGTCATGCCAAGTCGCAATTTTGCTTTTCAGTGGTGCTAAAAATCTATCCAATTCATCGCGCAGGGTTTTGTCTTTTTTTGAATAAGAGAAAAATACTTTTTTCATAATCTTTGGTGCTTGATAATTTTTGTCGTAATCCTCTCGCCGCAAAATATGATTCAATAATTTTTCCACCGGAACATTATCATAACTCACATCACATTCGACGGTTCGTTTTCCTTTTTCCAATCGCGCTACAATTCTATCGTATTCGTAATATTCTTTTTCGTTGGGCGGCTTGGTGGCGCAGGTATCGCACACACAAGGAATCCGCAACTGCGGCGACATGCCCGGATAATCTTTGTGGATGCTATCCAGCGTATTTTTGATGCTGCCGAATAGCTCGCGGTGTTGTGCGCCACTGACCGTAATGCTGATTTTTCGATGGTAATAATTTTCTTCGATTTTGGCTTGGGTATTGCCTTCGTGCAGCCATACGCCTGCGCTCCATGCGTGGGTGTCGTCGTCGATGAGGCGGTACATTTCGGCGGTGAGGTAATTGACCAAACCACGCGGCAGGATGGTCGGGTAGTGATATTCGACAGTCATGCGGGTATCGGATAACCAAGCGACTTCGGGGGCGGTAGCCGTCAGCAATGCCGGAATGATGTACTGCTTTTCCTTGTTTTTGCAGGGAAAACAGACCTTAAATTCGCGCATCAATTCAATCAAATCTTTGGCGTGGTGACAGTAGGCTTGGTCGAAATCCCAAAGATTTTGGGCTTGCTCGAAACTAAAATAACCCGTCTTTTGGATGTCCTTGTCAAAGACGAGTTTGAATACGCCCTCTGTTGCCCAATGCCTTTCCAAGATGACTTTTTGGCGCAACACATCATTGTCGGCATACCATAAAATAACGCCCAAGCGATGCAAAAACCGCCCGACATCTTCCATTTTAATGCGCTCCGTAATGCCTTGTATTTTGCAAATATCCAGAAATTCATCATAAGTAATATAACCGCCCGATGCTGCCCTGCGCCCTTCGAGTGCCTCACGAATCGCCAACCAACTACGCGGAATCGTGCGCTGCGTATGCGGCAGGTTTTGGATGTGGTATTGGATGGCTTTTTCAAGGCTGTCCAAGCCTTCATTCGTATCGAGATTGACCTCGAAAAGGTCTTCTTTGATATTGAAATGCTCTTTGAAGGGGCGGATGTCTAAGGGGCGAGGCATGCCGTATTTTTGGTTTTGTACAAATAGTATCGGGCTGTCTTTGCCGTAGAGTTTGATGGTTTGCAGCCAATAATCAAAATCGTCTTTATTGTCCTTACTCGTCTCGGTCATCAAGAGGTATAAGGCACTGTCATTCATAAAAAACCGATGAAAATGATGGATGATATGCTGTCCGCCAAAATCCCAAACCTGCGCCGTAAACTCGCCTTCGGGCTGTAGCGGGAAGCGATACGGGTCAACATCGACCTGCCGAGTGCGCTCATCTTGCTTGGGTAACGGACGGCTTCTATCATTAAGGCGATAGCGAAGCGAAGTCTTGCCGACCTCGCCACTGCCCGTCAATAATAGTTTGGCTTCTTTGACTTGGATACCTTCAGTTCTTTCTAATTCCTCGAAGTAGCGGATGATGGCTTTGATGCCTTGACGGGCGACTTCCATTGGTGGGTTTTCCAACGGATTACCCCAAGCTTCAAAGTCAATTCCTTTTTTTATTAATGGAAGAAGTGGTTTTAAATCTTTGATTTGATTATGTCTAATGTCAAATTCTGTAAGGCTTTGAGGTAAGTTTTCTATTTGGGTAATTTGATTACGGCTAATCAAAAGTGTTGAAATGCTTTGAGATAAATTTTCTAATTTGATTATCATTAATATAAAGTGATTCAATACCTTGTGGCAAACTTTCTATCTTTTTTATTTTATTAGCACCTATTAAAAGTATTTTTATGTTTTGTGGTAAATTTTCTATTTTACGAACTTGATTATTACTGATGTAAAATTCACTTAGGTTATCGGGTAAATCTTCTAATTTGCTGATTTGATTCTCGCTAATGTCAAGCCAAGAAATGCTTTGTGGTAAATTTTCTATTTTGGCGATTTGATTATTGCGAATGTTAAGCCTATAAATACTTTGTGGTAAATTTTCTAATTTATTTATATTATTATAACTAATATTAAATGAATTAATGTTTTGTGATAGGTTTTCTAATTTGCTGATTTGATTCGAGTGAATCTTAAGTTGCGAAATGCTTTGCGGTAAGTTTTCTAATTGGTTAATTTGGTTGCTCCCAATATTAAGTATCGAAATATTTTGTGGTAAATTTTCTAATTTGTTGATTTGATTCGAGCGGATGTTAAGTATTCTAATATTTTGTGGCAAATTTTCCAATTTGGTAATTTGATTGTAGCTAATGCCAAGTATTGTGATACCTTGCGGTAAATTTTCTAACTTAGTGATTTTCCATTTTTCTCTGCGGGATGCTCCTGCAATGATTAATTTAGTCAAATTCAACAAATTAATTATTTCTATTGGTATTTTATCTAATCCATTTTCCTTGCCTTTGTTTTCACTTTCTTTATGAAACCACTCGTTCCATTTTTCATTGAAATCAAACCAATTATTACTCAAAATCAAAGTCTCCAAATGCGTCAGTTCACCCAAGGCATCCCATACGTCTTGTAGAAGTGGGTTGTCGGGGCTGAGTCCGCAGCGTCCGAGTTCGAGGTAGCCTGTTTTGGCTGCTTTTTCTTGTTGGATGAGTTGTAGGGCGAGTTGGCTCATGGTGTGCGAGTTGCGAGTTGACGTAGCGTAATGCCTCTGGCTTGCGCCTGCGTACTACATGCACAAGCGAGACGCATTGTGCTACGGAAACGCAAGCCGGAGGCCTTACGCTACGGTTGTTATTTTATTTTTGCAAATATAAGGAATAGATAGTGGTTGACAAATGTTATCTTTACATTGCTATTCACACTAAAATCATGTATATTTAAATTATGTCTGTTTCAAGAAATGAATATCACCCAACCACGATGACACATCCCGGCGCATTTCTCAGCGATAAACTTGAAGAAATGAGCAAAAGTCCTGAAGAGTTTGCACAAGAAATTGGTGTGGACGAAGTGGTAATTTTGGATATTGTCCATGAAAAAGGTTCAGTAACACAAGACTTAGCCGAAGCCTTTGAAAAAGCCCTTAAAATACCTACACACTTTTGGATGCGCGGGCAACAAATGTATGATGAGTGCCTTGCTCGTCAAAGAGAAAAGATGAGTGTTTGAATGAGCTTACAAAGCAAAACATCCAAAACACTCGCTACTTGATACTCACCACTGATTACTCAACGTCATTACTTCTTCAATCCAATCTCCCGCAAACGCTCATCCAAATACTCCCCTGCGGTAATGGGCGCGAAGGCAAGCGGATTATCTTCGGTCACGCATTTTTCAAGGCAAGTCAAATCCATTGCGGCGCGTGGATGTAAGAAAAACGGAATAGACAGGCGCGGCTCGTGCCAGCGTTCGCGTGGCGGATTGACTACGCGGTGCGTGGTAGATTTGAGGTAATTATTGGTCAGGCGTTGGAGCATATCACCGACATTGATGACGATAGCTCCCACTCCGGCTTTGATAGGCACCCATGTTCCGCTTTCATCTTGGAGCTCAAGCCCATCTGCAGATGCGCCTACGAGTAGCGTGATGAGGTCAATATCCTCATGTTGTTCGGCACGAATAGCGGACGAAGGTTCTTTGGTAATCGGCGGATAGTGGATGGCACGTAGAATGGAGTTGCCTTCGTTTACATATTGGTCAAAATAATTTTCGTCCAAATCCAGATAAATCGCAATGGCTTGCAACAAATATTTTCCGGCATTTTCAAAAGACCGGAACAAGGCTTGTCCCAAATCTGCAAAATCCGGCTGTTCGGCTACGGCTACGTTGGGTGGATATACGTCTTTCATCTCGCCTTCAGCGACTTCCTGACCTATCTGAAAAAACTCTTTCAAATCAGCGACTTGCGACTGCTTGGCGTGTTCTGTACCGAAGGCAGTATAGCCGCGTTGCCCGGCAAGACCGGGAATTTGTGCCTTCATTTTGGTCGCTACCGGAAGCGCGAAAAATTGATTTGCCGATACATAAAATTTATCAATCAAATCTTGCGGTACGCCATGATTCGTAACGGCTACAAAGCCCACTTCGTGAAAAGCCTTGCCGATTTCCTGTACAAATTCTTGTTTCAAATCTGCATTACCGGAGGTGAATTTGGATAAATCTACTGAGGGGATTCCTGTTGTTATTGCTGACATTGTGATGATGTAAAGTTTATTTTTTTAATGCCCGCAAAATTACAAAACAGAAATGGCTTTTTTATAAAAAATTATTTTGAGGAAAAATGAAAAGCAGTCTTTGCCCAAGTTGAATATGTAGCCCCCAAAAATCAGAGCGGGGAGAGTTGTCAGACGAATTCTTTTGCTAAAAGCGAAGATCTTATCAAATATAGGTGCCTTCTAAAACAGCATTCATCTGACAACTAAACCACCTAAAAAACTTGGGGGCTACATATTCAACTTGGGTTAAAAACCGATTATCTTTTGATAGTCGGTTTTTTTAATCAATATGGTATATTTCATCTATTCAATGGATTATAATTGATTTTAAATATTATAATTTTTAATAAATAATTTTTAAATTTATAATTATTTTAAAATAAAAATATTATTAACATTAAAATAATTACAATGCAAAATTTTTAAGTTATAAGTCAGCCATTCGACGAGTTTGGTCATGTAAAATTTATTTTACAATAGAAGAATATTTTATGTAAATTCACATACTACATTATAATTAAATATAAAATCATGACAAATATCCACATTCGCAGTGCCGACGAAACCGATATTCCTTTACTGGCTCAAATCGGCAGACAGACTTTCTTTGATGCCTTTGCAGACAATAATACTTCGCAAGAAAATTTTGATAAATATATCGAACAAGCCTTTACAGAAACTAAAATAGCCGATGAATTTGGAACAAGCACCAGCCTGTTCTTATTGGCAGAAAATGAAAAGGGCAAAGCCCTTGCTTATGCCAAATTGCGTTGGGATAATCGAAGGGATGACTTGATGGCAAATAAGCATTATATTGAGGTAGAACGGATTTATGTGTTAAAGGATTATTGGAGAATGGGCTTGGGCAAATTGATGATGAATGAGGTATTTGATATTGCCCGTCAAGGTGGATACGAGTATGTTTGCCTGGCTGTGTATGAGGAAAATATTGCTGCACGTTGTTTTTATGAACAGCTTGATTTTCAAAGTATTGGGAAGGTAATTTTTGAAATGGGCGATATTATTGAATATGATATTTTGATGATGAAAAAAATCCGGCAGGGCATTTAATGATAAATGGTCAATAACTTGACATTCTAAAGATAATTAATTTTTATGAATAAAAAAAATATTTAAAACTCGTTTACTAAACTTCAAAGAGTTTAGTAAACGGGATATATTATTTTTGTTCATCTAAAGTGTCAACCGTTTTTCTAAACATGCCTATTTTTTGTACTAAAAAAACACTATAAAACAAGGTATAATCCCAATAAAATCTCAAATTTGCAATATCACATAATCGAATATTCTTTTTCTTATGAAAAATACAAATAAAACTATGGCAACCACCATGGTACCCGACAATGCCCACAAAGACATTCCCGGCAATCCATCTACGGCAAAAAGCAGCAAGGTACAGTTGCGAAAAACCGCCACGCCCGACACCCTGCGCGTACTCACGATGCAGCAATGGGAATTTTGGCTACACAACGGTTACGTCGTCGTCAAAAATGCCGTATCGCGCGAACAGGTACAAGCCACCGCCGATTTTCTATGGGAATTTGAAGAAAAACAAGCCGGCAATCCCGACACTTGGTACACCGCTCCCCGCGCCGAAATGCAAATGAAAGAACTCGCCGGCACGGGCATGGTCGAGGTTTATAACAATCAGCATTTGTGGAACAACAGGCAGATGCAGCGTGTCTATGATGCCTTCGTGGACATCTGGGGAACGGAAAAACTGTGGGTCACGATAGACCGCGCCAATCTGAATTTTCCGATACGTCCGGGCTTTGCGTACAAGGGTTTTATTCATTGGGATTATGACCCCGATACCAAGCCGCAAAACGTACAAGGCGTACTCGCCCTCGCCGACCAGATGGACGAAAATATGGGCGGTTTTCAGTGTATTCCGTGGCTCTATCGCAATTATGATACTTGGAAATTGACGCAGCCCGAAGACCGCAACCACTTCCAACCGGACATCACAGGCATGGAAGATAAATTGGTCAAAGTAGGACTTGAAGCGGGCGATTTGTTGATTTTCAATAGCTCTACACCGCATGGTATTCGCCCGAATCACTCCAAAGACAAAGTCCGTATCGCGCAATACCTCTCCATGATGCCCGCACAAGAGGACAACGCTGCCCTCACCGATTGGCGCATCAATTCGTGGCGCAACCGCATCGCACCCGAAGGTTACGCCTTCCCCGGCGACCCGCGTAATTGGGAACAGACGAAGTATGAAACTGCCGAATTGAATGAATTGGGGGAGAAATTATTAGGTTTGAAGAAATGGTTTTAGTGATTAGTAATTCTTACGGGATGAAACGCAGATATAGCGGATAATGCGGATTTTCGCAGGTTTTTATCATTATAAAAACCTGCGAAAATCCGCACACGCACTGTACTCATCCCGAAATATAAATTTTCACCATATTTGCCAACTGAAATTGCGAGTAGGCTTTGCTTATCATTTTCTCCAAGAAAGTGAAATGCTCACCGTAACATTCCATCATAATTTTGCCTTCCGAAGCCAGCGTAATAGGTTCGTAAGCTACATGAATTCTGTGATTATCAATGCGTAAAGCCCCCTCTGCATAACGGTCTTGTTGATAACAGTAATAT
>CALIZI010000430.1 GCA_938028705.1 uncultured Saprospiraceae bacterium
GGTGGACTATTCCAAAATCTCAAAACGTACTCAATATCAGGACTTTGCATCGAACTGAAGGACGATGGCAACAGTTTTGGAGAAAAATTGATGCTTATGGGGTGGCAGCATAAAAGTACATCATATTACGGTTACACCCAATGGATAAGTTCATCTAAATCATAGAAGTAGTTGACACTTTTGGAATCTGATTTCAAAAATCAAAACAAAATTTAAATACTCCGTTTGCTAAACTTCAAAAAGTTTGGTCTCCGATAGCTATCGGAGAAGTAATGTACTGATAATTAGCTAATTATAAATTTCAGTACCTTGCCCACGTTTAGCAAACTTGAAAAGTTTACCAAACGGCTTACTTATATTTTGTGTAAAATTAATATCGTATGAAGTGTCAACCAATCAGATAAACTTGTCAGCTAATGTGGTTTTTTTTATTTTAAAAATGCCTTGGCTTGGCATTCCGCTACAAACACTTCCAACCTCTGTTGTTTTTGAGCGATACGAGGTCAGTACCTTACCCCGTATAGCTATCGGGGTCACGTACTCATATTCGTTCACTACCCACTCGCTAAATATGTGGATACGCAGAATATTGCTCCCGGCATACAACACGTCACACAAAAAAACCCCTTCCGGTCTTTCGACTAGAAGAGGTGATTTTACGTTGCGGCACTAACCTTTAGCAAAGGTGGCTACGAACTCGTGTGGACTTATCGGATAATGAGTTGTTCTGCTCTCCTACTCTGCAAGATTATCCTGCCAAAGTAGTGAGAACCAAAAAATGATTAGCACCGCATTATAAGAACAAGCCTATTGCTCATTCTTTCCTTATCATCGGGATATTTCAGAAATAAAACATGACATTGACTCCAAGAGAGCCAATGTCAATTTCGCTAAAAAAGAAGAAAAACCAAATCTAAAAATATTTTCTAAGGGCAGTATTCAAGTCGATACGCATATTTCAATTTCACACTTCATTTGTCCTTAAAATTATAAACATCTTACAGTCAATAAATTTTGAATGAGATGTTACTCTTTTTACTATGTAAAAACCAGCGTATCAACTTGAATTTAGGTTAGAGAGTAAGGAAAAATATAATAAATATGTATATGTCGTTAATTTTCACTTGAATATACATATAGATTGCAAAAAATAAGGTAAAAAAACTGGGGCTGTCGCGTTAGCTAAACAACCCCAGGTTATCAAACACCCGGTTTATGGAACCTTCTTTATTTCATGGGGAATAATAATTTTGGGTTAGTATATTTTTACTCTTCCGGTTATCAGGTCGTGATTAGGGATAACGATTTTTTCACTGTCCGATTGCAGAATAACAGATGTACTCGTGATGTCAATGATTTCTCCTTTGAAACCATCTATTTCTATTGTTTGTCCTTTCTTAAAAGTATTTCTGCCTGCGTAGCCTGCCAAAATATTTGACAATACATGCCGCGAAGCAAAGCCGTAGGAAATCGCTGCCGCTGCCAGGATTGAACCCATGATGATCAGCATATTAGAAGTAATCACCGTAGTATCCATTCCAGCTTGTTCGAGTGCAGTGAGCGTCACCATCACAAACAGAAAATAGAATACTAAATTGCTGACCACTTTTCCGGCACTCATGCCCAAAGAAGCCGTTGCTCCTCTGATAAGGTCTCTGATAAAAGTGGCGATATAAATACCTATCAGAAAAATAATTATTGCTGAAAACAGGGTCGGCAAATAATTAATCAGTTCATTGATTTTGACGGAGACTGCGTTCAGCCCAACATGGTCGCAAGCTGCTACGAAGGCAATTAAAATAATAATCCAACGAGTGAGTTTGCCAATTATGGCGCTTGGACTGAGTTTGACATTTGCCCTTTCGAGAAAATCATTAACATTAACTTTCTCTGCAAGATTATCAAAATTCACTGCCGTTAGCAGTCTCACTATTGCTGACGAAATCAGGCGGGCAAGTAACCAACCTATAATCAGAATAAAAATTGCACCTAATATAGTTAATAAAACAGGTACAGCTTTTGTTAAAGAGTCAGAGAAAAACTGTGTCCAATTCGTCAAGTTTTCCATACGTCAAAAATACTTTAGGTGTCTGTGTGTGTTATAGAAACGAAAAACCGAAAATCGGTCACATTGTTTTTTTATTTTTTTTACTTTGTCATATCAAAACACTGGTAATCAAACAGTTATGAGAACAAAAAATTTAAATTTCATTCTTCCTCTTCTTTATTATCCTCATCATTACTGTCATCATCACGCAGACTGGCACCAAGCATATTCGTAAATTCTGCCTCTGACATCACAAACTGGAAAGTAAACAGATCTATGATGTCTGCAATAAGTTGAAGGGTCTCCAAGCTATTGAAGACTTCCTGCTTTAGTCCTTGTGGAATATCCGAATTCGGCGGCTGTAATTCTTCGAATGCTATCATCTGTTTCGATATTTTTTGAGTAATTCTGCCAAGTGGTCTCTCGAACGTTTTAGGCGCATTTTTACTGCACTCTCTCCTATCCGTAGTGTATGAGCAATATCTTTGATAGACAAGCCATCTTGGTAGCGCATCAATAAAATAAGTTTTTCTTCTTCATTCAATTCTGCAAAAACAGCTTCTAATTCTGAGAGTTGCAACTCTTTTAACTCCTGCTGCTCGCGTTCTATATCTTCTTCGGATACATTTTCAAAGGCTTGCTCTTCAAAATCCTCATACTTCACCTTCTGTTTCAACCTCAGATAATCAATACAATGATTGTAGGTAATAGAATGTACCCAAAGTGAAAAATTTGTAATTTTTTTAAGTTTGGACAAATTTAAAAATACCTTAATCAAAATATCATGCGCCAAATCTTTGGATGTTTCCCTGTCTTTGGTCAACAACAAACACTTTCGATATACCTTATCAGCATACCTTTCATACAAGATATTAAATAACTCCTTATCACCGGTAGCGATAATTCGTTCCACAATTTCTTTATCCGATATTTTTTCTTTTGTATCCAAAGTGTTGAAAAGTGCAAAAATCACTTCCGAACACGTTTATCGCCAATCGGGTGTCTGACAAACTTGTTCTTGTGATAGAAACTGAAAATAACAAATTCGGTCACATATTTCGACATGTTTATCGAAGTAGTTGATACTTTTTTGAAATGTAGCAGATTATCCAAATTGAGTATCACGCAGAGTTCGCAGAGATTTAGCTTTAGCATCCCTCTGCGAACTCTGCGTTCTCTGCGTGAAAAAGTGTCAACTACTTTTATCTTACGGATGAACTTGTCCATATTTCTTTTCAAAAACAAAGCAAAACATAGTTTGTTTTTGAACGTACAGACAAGTATCTTTGTTACATATAGATAGGCTTGCAAGGCTTTTGTATTTCTTAATGATTTGATTTATATTGCGTTTTTTAATTTTATTGACAATCCATGCTGAATACCGAATTTTATGATATTTTGGATGCGGAATTGACGCAATTGGTGGAGGATAATGGCTTTCGTCCGGCTTTGAAGCATAAGACGGTGGAGCAGAATAAGCCGTTTGTTTTATTGGTTTGGTTTCTAAGAATTTATGGACAAACATATAGGCATCTGCCCTACATCACAGATGGAAAAGGCGATAGTTCGTGCGATATTATTTTGGATATAGAGGACGTGGTACATGGCAAGATATACTACTTGGTACAATCGAAATGGAATAATAAAAACAATTGTGCAAAACAAATTGACAGCAAGGAGTTTAAGGCAACTTTGGATGATTTTCAGTTGGTATTTGAGGGAGAAAAAGGCGAAACGGAAAATGAACGATTCAATGAAAAATACAAAGAACTCAAACAACATGCCGCACAAAACGGTCTTGTTCGATTTGTATATTTAGCTTTATGCGAACCCAATTCCGAAGTGGCGGATAATATTGCTGCATTTGAAAAAAATCATTCTACAAAAATAGAAATACTCGATATTAATCGCCTCAAATTAGACTATATTGACAGACAATACAAACAAATTGCACCGGATAGCCCTTTGGAAATCAAACATTCTCCAATTAGAAAGAAAATTCAACTGCCGATTGAGCAACTCAACGTCAAACAAAACTTTTTAAGAGTCGAAAGACCCTTCTTTATGTACGTTTTGTTATTGCGCCCCAAAACGATTTTTGATTTATTTAATAAATATAAATTTCGTTTATTTTTTAAAAATGTTCGGAATCCTCTGACTGATTCTAAAGTCAATGAAAATATAGAAACCACCCTTGAAAAAGAAATGCCGTTTTTTGCCTATTTCAATAATGGAATTACCGCCATTACAAATAGCGTTGACCAACATATCAACCCAACTGCCGAACTCATTAATGTCTTTGGTTTTCAAGTGATTAATGGTACGCAAACCGTTTATTCTATCTATAAAAATTATCGTGATAATCCCGGAAGACGGGATTTAATGGACAGAGAAGTACTCGTAACACTGCGCCTCATTGTTATCAACAGTGACGAGGTCAGTCTCAGAATCACCCGTTTTACCAACTCCCAAAATCCACTTGAAGAGCGCGATTTTTGGGCGAATGATGACATACAAATTCAACTACAAAAAGAATCATTTGAGACAAAATATTGGTATGAAAAAAGACGGGAGGAGTTCAGGTTAGTACCGGATGATGTGACGGTCTTATCAAGCAGGGATTTGGGATTTAGTCATCTTGCCTTGAATTTGGCGCGTCCTCGTGCGGCATGGGAAGCGATTGCCTCCGGTGGTGATTATCTTTTCGTTTCGAGCGAAGATGACAGAAAAAATGGCTTGTATCAAGAGACTTTTAGAGATGCTGAATTCAAAGATATGCTGGCAGCCCATTTATTTGCCGAAACAGTTTATCCGTACATTTATCCTGATGAAGAATTATCCAAAAACGAACTGATACACGAGTTATTATTGGTGAGAATTGTATTGGATAAATATTTGAAAAGAAAATTGAATACCTATGAATTAAATTTGAATGAATACATCCTCAAAAATCACGAAAATGAAAAATTATTATTCGCAAAAATAGCAAAATTTACCACCAAACTCATCGCACGAATGATAGGAAATGAACTTATTATAAAATTTGATTTCGCTAAAAATACATCTGAATTTTGGGACATCAAAACGCGGTTTAATAGTTTGGATATTAACAAAGAATTAGCCGAAAAAATTGAAAATGCTGAACTGGATAGTTGATAAATATGTTATAATTGATGCCCTGCGTTCATCATTCATACACCATCGTTCATCATTAAAGTAAATGTTTCAAATCACCTCCCACTTCCAACCCACCGGCGACCAACCCGAAGCCATCCGCCAATTGGTAGAAGGCATCGAGACGGGCGAACGCGCACAAGTATTGCTTGGTGTGACGGGTTCGGGTAAGACATTTACGATGGCGAATGTCATCAAAGAACTCCAACGCCCTACGCTCATCCTCACGCACAACAAGACACTGACGGCGCAACTCTACGGTGAATTTAAACAGTTTTTTCCTGATAATGCTGTAGAATACTTCGTATCATATTACGATTATTATCAACCCGAAGCCTACATCACTTCTACCGATACCTATATTGAAAAAGACCTCTTAATCAATCAGGAAATAGACAAACTTCGCTTGCGTACGACTTCATCATTACTATCGGGGCGGCGCGATATTATTGTTGTTGCATCGGTGTCCTGTATATATGGTATGGGCAATCCTGAAGATTACGAAACTGCGATAATCAGATTGCACAAAGGCATGGTAAAAAGTCGCAATACCTTCCTGTTTGAACTCGTCAATAGCCTCTATGCCCGTACAGAAGCCGACTTCACATGCGGCTCTTTTCGGGTACGTGGCGATACCGTTGACATCAATGTACCCTATGATGAATATGGCTACCGAATTGAATTTTTTGGCGATGAAATCGAAGCACTTTTTCGCATCGATCCCGAAACGGGTAAGAGTACAGAGGAGTGTAGCAATATAGCGATTTTTCCTGCCAACCTCTACATCGCACCGCGCGAGCGGCTGCAACTTATCATCCGCGAAATAGAAGACGAACTGCATGAGCAGAGTAAATATTTTGAACGGGAAGGGCAGTTTCTGGAAGCCAAACGCATCCGCGAACGCACCACATTCGACCTCGAAATGATCCGCGAACTCGGCTACTGTCAAGGTGTGGAAAACTACTCTCGTTTTTTTGACCGTCGGCGTGCGGGGCAGCGTCCGTTTTGTTTATTGGATTATTTTCCTGACGATTATTTGATGTTTATTGATGAAAGCCATGTGACCATTCCGCAGCTACGCGGTATGTATGGCGGCGATAGAAAACGTAAGCTCAACCTCGTCTCACATGGCTTCCGCCTACCTTCGGCAATTGACAATCGACCTTTGGAATTCCCTGAAACAGAGAGCCTTATGAATCAGGTCATTTATGTCAGCGCCACGCCGAGCGATTATGAATTGGAGCAAACAGAAGGGCTGATAGTCGAACAGGTCGTGCGACCTACGGGCTTGCTCGACCCGCCTATTGAGGTGCGTCCGAGTATCAATCAGGTAGATGATTTGTTGGATGAAATCAATGGACGCATACAAGCCAATGAGCGCGTACTTGTTACCACATTGACCAAGCGTATGTCCGAAGAATTGTCGAAATACCTCATTAATATTGGTATAAAATGTCGTTACATTCACTCTGAAATTGATACGATGGAACGGGTAGAAATTTTGCGTGATTTGCGCTTGGGTGAATTTGATGTTTTGGTTGGTGTCAACTTGTTGAGAGAAGGATTAGATTTGCCGGAAGTCTCCTTGGTTGCCATTTTGGATGCCGATAAAGAGGGTTTTCTTCGCAATGCCCGTTCACTCACACAGACCGCCGGACGTGCTGCACGAAACTCGAATGGAATGGTTATTTTTTATGCCGATAAAATCACCAACTCCATGCGCCTCACCATCGACGAAACCAACCGTCGCCGCGCCAAACAAATTACCTACAACGAAAAACACAATATCACGCCCACTACGGTCACGAAATCAAAAGATGAAATTCGTCGCCAATCATCTATCCTCGACATACGTACGAGTGTGGACCCCACTGCATACCAAGAGCCGGAAGAACTCAGCATCGCTGCCGACCCTGTGGTACAGTATATGACACAAGACCAACTCGAACAATCTATTAAAGCCACAGAAAAGAAAATGAAAAAAGCCGCCAAAGACCTTGATTTCATCACCGCCGCACAATATCGGGATGAGATGTTGGCTTTGAAGAAGTCGTTGAAGGATAGGGTAGTATAGCCCCTTATCAATCATCACAAATTTTACCTTCAAAATGACCATTCTCAAAATGAACTGTATCGGGCGGTATAGGACCACCAACAAGAGTCAGGTTAAAGAAGCCTTCTACTTCTTGAGTGCACTCATCATAAAATGTAATCTCTACATAATTGGATGAATCAGGTATTTCGGGAACATTCCAACCACCTGTGGGTTGGTCTCCTCCCGCTATTGTGACATACGCAACTCCTACCAAAGAATCAATTGTATTATTACCTGTACGATGTACAGTATGCCTGCCCTCTTCATAAGGAAGTTTAAATATACTGAGCTTGTCATGATTCCCGCTAATTTCACCTGTTGCTGATACAATATAGAAATATTCTTCCATTGAATTCATTGGTCTCATTTCATTAAAACCATCCCAATTTTCTCCATTTTTCAAAGCGTTAGTATCTCCCCGGTGTCTGTTATCTCTTCCACAACTTAGGGCTAAGGTGAATATCAAAAATAATATTATATTTTTCATAATCGCTGTTTTCAATGTGTTCGCCAAATTAAAAATTGAATATGAATAGTTTATTTATTTTTATTTTTGTAAAAAATTAATTTTTAATTAAATATAAATTATAATTTAATTTTATTAATAATTAAAAAATACTAAATACCCAATTTGGCGAACACATTGCTGTTTTTAAATTAATTTATAAACGGATCACAAATCAACGAATGATGAGTCACAACAATAATTATAGCAACTCCACTCTACCTCCTTATTTTGTATATTATATTTTTTTATTGTAAAATAAATCAAAAAATACAGCTTTTTTCACATTAAAATAGTATATTTGGATTCTCGAAAACTACTCTCTAACTAGTATTCCAACCTAACCAATACGAAACAGGTACCTCATTATCATAATTAGCATTATATATGTTTTTACAGTATTACCACTCCTAACTAAATGTGACCGATTGAATATTTCTCTTAGCATATAAAAACAAAAAATCAATGTTTTTATGCTTTAAGGAATATCCAAATAATCTTACTTTTTCTTTCACCCTTATCAACTCCCGGACTTTATTGAAAGGGTAAAGTATCTGTTTTTCTTCTATTTTCTGACTTTATTTTCGGAAATTTAACGTGCATCAATATTATTTTTCCTTATATTTAAGGTACTATTAAACATTAAATAACGAGCAATCAGCTTGCGATCCAATTGAATTAATTAGCAATCAACTAACTATTATTATATTTTTTTAAATAAAATTAAATAAAAATTTTTATATTTGACAATCATATAGATAATTCGGTAGTGTATTGATAGTAATGCTTTTTTGAAAATAAAATTTAAATTAATTATTTTTTTATTTATAAAATATTTATTATTATTTTTTTTATAAATAATTTAATAATTTACTTGACAAAAAAATTAGCAAATAGCATTACATGTATATACTGTATTAGGTTTAAAATTATACTTTTTATTTTACAAAATGTTTCATTGTTATATTGCTATATTGTTGATAAACAGGTATTTATGATTTGATTTTGGCTATATACAACAATAAAACAATGTAACAATCTAACCATA
>CALIZI010000431.1 GCA_938028705.1 uncultured Saprospiraceae bacterium
ATAGACGAAGTAAGAAAACTAAGATAGTGTAAAAATTTCATTATTAAATACTTAGAAATACTTTGTGAACTCTGCGTCTGTTCGACTTTCGTGTCCTTTGTGTGCTTCGTGGTTCAATAGCATTACATCCACTACACTACCCAAAAATGTCTTTACAGATGTAGAAATTTTTACTGCATTTGTGAAGGATGTATTGGGGATTGATATTGAGATTGAAAAAGTGGAGACAGAGAAAATGCTGCCGAGTAAAGTGAGTCCTATTAAGTTTAAAATGGACTTATTTGCCGAAGATGCCGACCAACGTACTATTGTTGAAATTCAGAAGGTGGATTACGATTATACGTATGACAGGTTTTCGCATTATTTCTTTGCAAATATTATAGATTTACAAAGTGACAGTAAAACGTATTCGGCGAAAAAAGATGTATATGTCATTGTGGTCGTCACTTCTGCATATAAACTCAAAGATAAAAACGGAAAAACCATCACCGATGATGTACTTTTGACCGACACCAATCCATGTACACTACAAGGCGACAAACGCTACATGCACGACCACAAAATGGTCATCCTCAATGCTATCAATACCAACGACGATACTCCCGAAGCTATTAAAGACTGGCTGGATTTAATCGTAGAATCTATGAAAGAGGAGCAAGACCTCAGCAAAATCAATCAAAGTAAAAAAGCCATCGCCAAAGCCATCCGCATCGCCGAACGAGACCAACTCACCCCCGAACAACGTGCCGAGTCCAAAATACAGGAAATGCGGAAAATCACGCTTGCTTTACGCGAAGCTGAAGCCGTAAGAGATGATAGGATAGAGGCTATCTTGAAGTTTCATAAAAATGGTGTAGCTATATCTGTCATTGCTGTCTCGTATGATATGACAGCGGCGGAAGTGGAAGCGATTAGCAGGGAAAATGCCGAATAAGACTTAAGTAGTCGGACAAAAATATTGAACCACTAAGTTCACTAAAAACACGAAGGTCGAATTAACCCCGTTCTTCAACGGGGCAGGCTGCAAAGGTCACTAATTAATTTTATAATATATTGATTATGATATTTTTGTGTTCTTTTGCGTTAGTTCGATTTAGTGTTCTTTGTGCGCTTTGTGGTTCAATATTTTTGTCTCATTACTTACCTGCACAGAATCCAAACAACATCTTATATTTGCGGAGCTGAAAATTGCTTAAATTTTATATATCTTTGTCGTTGAACTTCCTCAATGTAAATTTAGATGAAAATATCAATAGAAAATCTAGGACCAATTATCTCATCGCAACTTGATATAGGTGATTTTACCTTGATAACGGGTGAAAATAATACAGGTAAGACGTATATTGCATATTCCTTATACGGCTTCTTAAAAGTATGGAATAGAAATCTTGAAAGTTTTAATTTTGAATCAGAGTTAAAAGATATTAAAAGAAAAGGTAGTGCCAATATTGAATTAAAAAAATATGAAAACAAGATATTAAGAAAATTCAAACAATTCACCAAATCATATTCAGAGAACTTATATCGTATATTCAATTCAAGTGAAGATGAATTTACAGGTGCTCAATTTATGGTAAATTTAAACGGATTTGAGCCTAAATACACACAGCAATATGAGACCGCTATTGCGAGTAAGGAGCAAAAAATATTACACTTTTCCAAACCACACCGTTCAGATATTCTTGAAGTTGTTTTTCTATTAAAAGACGAAAGTAATTATCCGCCTGATTCGGTACTTAGGGAAACGCTGACAAATATTGTAGCTGAAATTATGTTGCGCCGCGTATTACCCGAAGTTCATGTCATCACTTCTGAGAGAACCGGTATTAACATATTTCAAAATGAATTGGATATTAATAAAAATGTTCTTTTTGAGAAATTAATGAAGTCTGAAAAAGACAGTAATTTTAATCCATTTGATTATTTGAATGATGTGTTGGACCGTTATTCAGTACCGATTAAAGACGGTATTGATTTGATGCGGGATATTCAAAATGTATTTAAAAGAAAAAGTTTTATTCAAGAAAAACATCCCGAAATTATTAAACAGTTTGAATCTGCATTGGGTATAGGCTACAAAAATAAAAAAGACCAACTTTATATTTCTTACAAGCAAGGACGTAAAAAGGTACTCTTACCTATGCACTTGGCATCCACGTCGGCTCGTTCTCTTTTCCATTTTTATATATACATCAGGCACATTGCATCTGAAGGGCAGTTACTGATTTTCGATGAACCTGAATTGAATCTTCATCCTAAATTACAAATTCAACTGACCAGAACATTAGCCGCTTTATCCAATGCAGGTATAAAAATTCTCGTTACAACGCATAGTGATTATATGGTGAAAGAAGTAAATAACTTAATCATGTTGAGCAGTGATTTTGAGGGGAAAGAAAAATTCTTAAAAAAATATAAATATTGCGAAAATCATTTTTTGAGAAAAAATAAAATCTCTGCCTATATTGCTGATAATCATACTTTTTCAAAGATAGAAATTGATAATTTAGGACTACAAAAAACCACTTTCGATGAAACCGTTGAGCAAATCAATGAGGTTTCAGAGCTACTATACAACAATCTCGACCAGTAACCAATGGCAATCCAAACACTTAAAAAAATCATGCTGAAGTACCCTCAAATTCCCGTAGATATTGACGGAAATCTTACCGTGCATGAAAATGACAATAAAGGTAGGACGAAAACCCTCAAAAAAGTAATCATCAAAGGATTAAGTGACAATGATTGCTTTGCCTTCAAAATGGATTATTATCAACCCACCACAAAATATTTTAGCATGAAGCAAAGTCTCGTCAATAAAGGTTGTGATGCCGTCATTTTTAGTGAAAAAAGTAAAGCCATACTGATGTGCGAGTTAAAATCCTACAAATTTTCCGGAAAAGAAGTTGCCAATAAACTATTCTGTTCCCTTGCTTTCACCAAGTATCTGAATTATTTATCCGATAAATTATTTGCAGATGCTTTTGAAAGTTATGGCGTGGTTATGATTGTTTTTCATCTTAAAAAAAGCAGGTCGCCAAAACTTAGATTAAGACCGGGGCAAGACACAACATTCAGCCTTTCAATCTATGAAAACGATACAAAAAAGTGTCTGCAAATCTTGGAAATCTCAAAGCGCACTCCCGGTAATTTTCAAATTCATCTTGACAGAATTATGAGAGAATCTAAGCCGAAAAAATTGGAGAATTTATGATATTCAGATAACTCAACTAATTCCCCAAACCCTCCACAAAATAAGCCCGATAAAAAGTACGCGGCACCTCAACATGCCACAAAAAATCACCGTCCAAATCAGTAATAATGAGTGTGCGTTGTACGCTATTGGCAAAGAGAATCTTATCGTTGTCGGTCATCATACAATTGCTTTGTTGGTGTGAAAAATAGGTATCGGGGAGTTCGACTTTGACGGTAGTGGTGGCGGTCATATCATTTTCATTGATGTCAAAAACGAGGGCGCGGGAAGTGGCTCTTGTATCAGCTAATCCATTGTCGTACAGCATAATATCGCCATCGGGTGTAAGGTGAACAGCGTGTTGACGGTAGAAATAATCGTCGGGGTTCATCGAAAAATCGCCATTGATACCCAATTTCCATATCACGCTACCGTCTTGTATATTGATTTTCCAAATTTGATTAAAAAACCGGACAGAGAGCAGCAGATGCCCGTCGGTATCGAGGGCAAGGGCATTGGAGTGTGTCCAATCAGTGCGGGTATTGAGGATATTGGGGTCGTCGAGCGGATTGGCATGGTCGAGCAAACTCCAACGCCAAGTCTCGCTACCGTCGGGTGCAAATTTGATAATATCATCCGAAATTACCTGTTCAGATGCACTGCCGCCTACGCTCGTCAGGTCATAATTGCGGGAAGCAATGCCGAGCGTAAAGATGTCATCCTCTTCGGTCTGCAACAACTCGTGATGAATCAAAGTCTGAAAATCCATACCATATTTATAATGTCTGAGTGGATTGCCCAAGTAATCCATTTCGATATAATCCAAAGAACCCAACATGACCGCAATCGTATTTTTAGGAGAAAGCGTATGCACTTTTATAAGTTGGTCGGCGGCTTGGTACCAGACAATATTTCCCCGGTGGTCTATGGCAAACAGCGCACCCGGCGCACTCGTATGTGCCATGATATAACCGTCGAAATCAAGCGCAGTATTGTGCAGTGTCAGTTGGGGAACTTGGAAGGGCAATTCGCCGGAAGTAAAGGTGTGTATATCACTCGCATAGTCGCAGGTATCTAGCCTTGTTACGATTTGATAATGGTATTCACTTTCGGCTATCATATTAATAATATCAATATTGTGTTGCGTTGAAGCCGGACTAAGAGCGGAGTGTTTTACTTGCGTCGAATCGTCTGATAACCAATATTTTACATGAGCTTGTACAGCTTCGGAAGTTTGAAAGGTGAGGTTAAAACGCAAGCTGTTGTCACTGTGTGGCGTAATGAGAATATTGGAAAATGAAACGCTGTCCTGACATTCATTTTGGGGTGGGGGAGGAGGCGGAACTTCATCGTCCTGACAAGCAGCAATGACTAAGGTAAGCGTGAATATTATTAAGTATTTTAAAAATATCTGATAGCGGATTGGTTCGACTTTTGTAGTTTTCATATTTCAAAAGTAAGGAAAAAATTGGACTACTAATATCGTAATTTGTAATTCGTTGATTTGTGATTCGTTTATAACATAAAAAAATCAATGTTTTAATGTGGTAAATAGTTCAATTTATAAACCTTATCTTTGTATTTTCCGGGCTTTGGATATTGGGGAATTAAGAAATTAGGTATCCCAGCAGTTATCGGGATTTTTATTAAATAACTATACAATTAAATTAATTAAATATTTTTTAATATTAATAAAAATAAAATACCTGATAATCAATTACTTACGATTTGAAACCGAATATCCAAAATGTCTAAAGTCCAGAAAACTATTGAATAATAATTGATAAACAGTGGTTTATTCACACATTTACTCATTCATACATTCACTCATTGTAAATACATGACATTATTAATTATATTTTTCGTTTTTTCGATTGGCTTCTCTTTTTTGTGTTCTATTTTGGAAGCTGTTTTGTTGAGTATCACGCCTTCTTATGTGAGCATTAAGGAACAGGAAGGTTCGCCGATTGCCGAGCGACTCAAAGCCTTTAAGGAAGACATTGACCGTCCGCTATCGGCGATATTGACGCTCAATACAATTGCCCATACGGTAGGTGCAATTATGGTAGGTAAGCAAGCCGCAAAAGTGTTTGGTGACAGCGAATTGTGGCAGACGGTTATTGCAGCTGTGATGACTTTGGCGATATTGGTTTTGTCCGAAATCATCCCCAAAACCATTGGTGCGAATAACTGGAAAGCACTTACGCCTTTTACGGTCAAAGCATTGGGTTTTTTGGATTTTGTATTAAGACCTTTTATATGGTTAAGTCAGTCAATTACAAAGACTTTTAAGAAAGAAAAGGATAAAAGTGTATTGAGTCGTGCCGATTTTATGGCAATGACTGAAATCGCAAGTACGCAGGGTATTTTCCGCGAAGGCGAGTCGAATATTATGCGGAATTTATTGAGCTTTGATAAGATTCGGGTGGGGGATGTGATGACCCCGCGTATCGTGGTCGTTTCGGCTTCGGAGGATATGACGATTCAGGAATTTTATGACACCGGAGAAATGCGTTTTTCGCGTGTTCCGCTCTACAAAGAAACTGCTGATAATGTCACCGGATATTTCCTCAAAGACCAACTTCTGATGGCACTTATCAAGGATAAAGGTAACGAAAAACTCTCTACACTCCGCCGCGAAATCGTGATGACCAATAACGACGAATCTATCCCGACACTCTTCAACCGATTGATGGAAAAACGCGAACATATTGCGCTTTCTGTGGACCAATTTGGCGGTACAATGGGCGTAGTCACGATAGAGGACATCGTAGAAACACTATTAGGTATGGAAATCGTGGATGAATTTGATAGTGTGGAAGACATGCAAGCCCATGCCCGTAAAATCTGGAAAGTACGTGCTGAGAAGTTGGGATTGCCTTCTGAATAATACGAATATGGAAATGTAAAATGTAAAATAATAAATGTAAAATGTAAAAGTGTCGATAGGACGTGATTTATATATTTTAAAATAATTATATTTTTATATTATTAAAAATCAGATTGTTATTGAAAAATATAGCTACTCGTCAGACGAATCCTTTTTATTCGGAGCGAATATTTTATGCAATAAATCACTGCATTTTAAAACAACCTTCGTCTGCCGAGTAAACCTCACAAGCAAACAGACGGGGAACCAAAAATATTCACGTTACCCCTTTTACATTTTACATTTATTATTTTACACTCACATTTCTGTTAAATTTTTTCGAGTTCAAATTTTCATTGATTTTCAATAAATAATTTAAAAAAATATTTTATTAAAAACAATTTTAAAAACCAAATTATATTTTGAATTAGCTTGTAAAATTTTTGAATTTCAATAAGAAAAATGACCTCATTCAGAACATTTAATAACTCGAAAAAATTTAACAG
>CALIZI010000432.1 GCA_938028705.1 uncultured Saprospiraceae bacterium
CTGTCCATGTACACCTTCGTTCAGACAATTCCACGGAATCTAGTAGTTACCAGTGGGAATACGAACTTGTATTGAACCGAGCTTAAATTTAATTATTTTTAACTTTTTATCAAGGATTTATTAAGGGACTATTCCCTAATTCTCATTTTATCCAAAGTCCAATACTATTAATTGACCAAAATAGGTTCGTTACAATCGACAATTTTAATATTCTTTTATGTAATTTTACAATTATTATTCAAATAAGTGTCGAATTTAACTTTTTGTAAAATATTTTGTGATAATTTATTTTTATAAAAATAGTAATAATAATCGAAATCAATATAAAATGATGCTTGATTTTTGAATAATAAAATAACCTGATTGCCTGATTACTGATTAACTATTATTCGGATTTTAAGTGGCTTAATTGTATTAGAACGTCACAATGAATATTCAAGTCGCCCATTTTAAATAAATATATCATTCATATTTGTCTATATTTTTAGACAATAATTTTAATAATAAACAAAATCTCAAATGAGTTCTAATAAAAAGATCTTATTTAGTATTGGAATGGCAATTTTAACTGTCATTCTAATGTCCTTTAATACAAGCCCTGATTATTCGGAGTCAAATGTTTTGGCAACAATATTGGTACAAACCGATACTTTGCCCGATGACATTCGCCTCAAAATAGTTGAGCTGCACGAAAAGCGTGAATCTATCAGAAGAGAGGTAGAAAAAATCAAAGCCAGCCAAGTACGTCAGGAAGAGAAGAAGGCGGAAGCTGATAGAATTGCGTTGGAAAAACAAAAGAGACAAGCCGATAAAGAGTTGGCAGCCAGAACCAAGATACAAGAAAAAGAACGCAAAGCTGCTGCATTGAAGAAGGCGGTGGAAGCTAGAAAAGCCGAAGAGGAAAGAATCGCGCTTGAAAAGGCAAAAAGAAAAGCTGATAAAGAGGCGGAAGCTTTAGCCAAAGCCCAAGAGAAGGCACGCAGAGCTAATGTAGCGGAACAGAAAAAAGCAGCTAAACAATTGGAGACGGACAGAATTGCGCTTGAGAAGCAAAAGAAAAAAGCAGAAAAAGCTGCGATAGCTAAAGTAAAGGCGGAAGAAAAAGCGCGTAAAGACGCTTTGGCAGCAGAGGAGAAAGCAGCTAAACAATTGGAGGCGGACAGAATTGCGCTTGAGAAGCAAAAGTTGAAGGCAGAAAAAGCAGCCTTAGCTAAAGCAAAAGTAGAAGAAAAAGTGCGTAAAGATGCTTTAGCAGCACAAGATAAAGCAGCTAAACAACTGGAAGCGGATAGAATTGCGCTCGAAAAACAGAAGTTGAAGGCAGAAAAAGCAGCCTTAGCTAAAACAAAAGCAGAAGAAAAAGCGCGTAAAGATGCTTTGGTAGCACAAGATAAAGCTGCTAAACAATTGGAAGCGGATAGAATTGCGCTCGAAAAGCAACAGAAAAAAGCGGCGGTAGCTAAGGCAAAGGCAGAGGAAAAAGCACGTAAGGCGGCTTTGGCAGCACAGAACGTACCTGATAAAGACTTGGAAGCAGAGCGTAAAGCACTGGCAAAGCAGAAAAAGAAAGCCGAGAAAGCAGCCATAGCCAAAGCAAAGGCAGAGGAAAAAGCACGCAGAGAGGCTTTAATAGCGCAGAATACGCCGAACAAAGATGCGGAGGCAGAAAGAATTGCATTGGAAAAACAACAAAAGAAAGAAGAAAGAGCAGCTAAGAAAGCCGAAGCTAAAAGACTAGCACTTGAAAAGAAAGTGGAACGTGAAGCCATCGCATTGGCTAAAGCGCAGGAGAAAGCAGAAAGAGAGGCAGCTAAACAAGCAGGAATTGTCTATGACGAAGATCCGCCCGGATACACTCCACCGGCAGTTGGGGAAGTACCGGACAGGAAGGAAGATCCCAGAGCTTATGTAGAAAAAGTAGGCAAGAAAAATAAAGCCGAAAAAACTCCTAAAACGCCACGAGACAAAGTAGCAACTCCCAGTCCTCAACCACCAAAACAAACCGTAGCGGAAGCAGATACGAAAGCCACCAAAAATAGAACAAAAAATGCCGTAGAGGAAGCTTTGGCAAAAGAAAAGAGAAGAAACAAAAGGAAAAGTAAGAAACTTGCAAAAGCAGGTCGTGCAGAAGTATCGCTTGAAGATTGCAGATTTGATTTCAACGAGTTTGACCCGATGACACAGAAAGTCAAGCGCGGTCTCGAAAATCGCTTCTTTTTCAGCTATACCCAAGAAGCCATTAAAGAATTTTTGCAAGGACAGGATTATCTGGTCTGCGAAGGCGGTTTGATGGATGTACAAGGCATTATTGCACTTAACATCACCTTTACGATTGACTCTCCGCAAGCACGTTACGAATACGGCTCCATAGGGGCAGGTGCACAGATGATTCTCAAACTCATTGACGGTGAAACCATCATTCTATTGAGCGAACAATCGGATTCGGGCAGAGTCAGAAAATCAACAGGTAAAACCGAATACTCCACCGTATTTATCATCAATCCGAGAGAAGAAAAAACGCTTCGCAAAACCGAAATCAGCGAAGTCAGAATGGTTTGGGGAACAGGCTACGAAGATTATGAAGTCAATGAACTCGACTTCCTCATCGACCAATTTCAATGTATTGATGCAGCGAGAGATAATTAGTTGATAGGAGTTGATTAGTTGATAGAGTTTATAAAGTGATTAGTGAATTCTGATGACTTTATAAACTCTACCAACTAATCAACTTTATAAACTTTATAAACTCTATCAACTAATCAACTAATCAACTCTGTAAACTAAAAAACATGCTAGGGCTACAATTACCAACCGACCCACGCTGGGTCAATTTAGCAGAAAAAAGTCTTGAAGACATCCTTACCGATCATGCTTATTGCGAGCAAAAAGCAGCCACCAGTTGCATTTCTCTGATTCAATTATTTTCTGACAAAGCCGAACTTGTCAGGTCACTTGCGCCTATCGTCACTGAAGAATGGGGACACTTCCGCATGGTACTTCAAGAACTCGACAAACGCCAACTCAAACTCGGCAGACAACGCAAAGATGAGTACGTAGCTGAACTCCTTAAATTTAGAAAAAAAGGTGGTAGCCACGATGACCGTCTGCTCGAACACCTCCTGATATGCGCCCTTATCGAAGCCCGTAGCTGTGAGCGTTTTCGCTTACTTTCCCTGCACATTGCCGACGAAGAACTCAAGGATTTCTATCACAAATTCATGGTCTCCGAAGCCGGACATTATCGCCTGTTCATTGACCTCGCCAAACGTTATGCCGGAGAAACAGCCGTCAAAAAACGTTGGGCAGAATACCTCGAATACGAAGCTCAAATTATGAAAAATCTTGAACTGCGGGGCGATAGAATGCACTAGTTTTAAATGTAAAATATAAAAGTGTCGATATTGCGCGAGTGAAATATTTTTTATGTATAAAAAAATTGAAAATCAGTAGAATAGAGCGCAATTAGGCTACCCGTCTAACGTTGGACAGTTTGATAATCAGCGAGTTACAAAGCTATTGAAATTCAGGTTATTATGATAACTATGAACTATGAACTGTCCAATCATGAACTGGTAGGCGATAATTTCGATTAGTTTATGGAGTTGATAAACTCAATCAACTAATCAACTAACTATTAGACTTTGAGCCTTACTATCATTGATGACATAGCGATTGAAATTGCTTGTACCGACAAATCATTTGGATATTTTGGGTGTGTGATGTATTTTCACCGAAATATACAAAAATGACAAATGAGCTTATATCAAAATTCTGTTCTCAATAAATATTTGAAAAGACTTGAAACCGC
Source organism: uncultured Saprospiraceae bacterium (assembly GCA_938028705.1). GTDB lineage: Bacteria > Bacteroidota > Bacteroidia > Chitinophagales > Saprospiraceae > JAHDEO01. Next base: position 3,809 of record CALIZI010000432.1, read on the forward strand.
TAAAGTAAATGCAGCATGGGAGAAATTTACAGCGCATTTTCACAATCCTACTATTCAAGAAAATATCCGTAATGCAAAAGAGGAACAATATCAAGAGGGGTTTTTGATTGACCTGTTTATCAATGTGTTGGGTTATACCAAAAATCCGAATCCGAACTTCAATTTGACTACCGAATTAAAAAACGTAAAGGGCGCGAAAAAGACGGATGGCGCAATTCTAAAAGATGGTAAAGCACTGGCTGTCATAGAGTTAAAAGGAACAAACACCACTAATTTAACTAAAGTCGAAGACCAGGCTTTTGGCTATAAAAACAACCAGCCCGGATGCGTATATGTCATTACATCGAATTTTGAAAAGCTGCGATTTTACATAGAAAACACCGTAGATTTTGAAGAATTTAACCTATTCCAACTAACAAAAGAGCGTTTTGAGGTGCTTTGGTTGTGCTTGTCGAATGAGTATTTGCTCGAAAACAAGCCCAAACAGATTAAGGACGAATCGCTGAAAGAAGAAAAAGATATTACAGAAAGGCTGTACAAAGATTATTCGCTTTTCCGAAATGAACTCTTTGCAAGCATCCAAAAAAACAATCCGACATACGATAAACTCACCTTATTCAAGAAAACCCAAAAATTATTAGACCGTTTTCTTTTCCTACTTTTTGCCGAAGACCGCCTACTGATAGAACCTAACTCGGTATCTATCATAGTCAATGAATGGACAACCCTGCGCGACGAATTTGACGAGTACCAACCGCTGTATAGTCGATTTAAAAAGCATTTCGGCTATCTCAACACAGGTCATAAGAGCAAAAAACACGATATTTTTGCTTATAATGGTGGGCTGTTTGAACCCGATGATATTTTGGATAATATCAAAATTGACGATGCGCTACTCTATAAGCATACCCTGATATTAACCAAATATAACTTTGTTAGTCAAGTGAGTGTCAATATACTCGGACATATTTTTGAACATTCACTTAGCTACATCGAGGAAATTCAAGCCGAAATCGCAGGGGTTGCAACAGATAAAAGTGAAAGCAAACAAAAGAAAGATGGCGTTTTTTATACCCCGAAATACATCACTAAATATATCGTAGATAATACTGTTGGGAGACTTTGCCAAGAAAAGAAAACCGAACTTGGTATAGACGAAACCGAGTATGAAAAAGGCAGAAAGCACCGAAAAAAAGCTACGCTGAAAGCACTTGTGCAAAACATTGATGAGTATAGGGCTTGGCTTTTGCAAGTCACGATATGCGATCCCGCCTGCGGAAGTGGCGCATTCCTCAATCAAGCCCTCGAATTTCTTATCAGTGAACACCGATATATTGATGAACTCAAAGCTAAACTACTCGGCGGTACGATGGTCTTGAGTGAAGTCGAAAATACGATACTCGAAAATAACCTTTTTGGTGTGGACATCAATCAAGAATCTGTAGAAATTGCCAAACTCTCCCTATGGTTAAGTACCGCCAAAAAAGGTAGAGAACTCACCACACTAAACAATAATATCAAATGCGGCAATTCTCTTATTGATGACCCTAGAGTAGCTGGGAACAAGGCATTTAACTGGAAAAAAGAATTTCCTCATGTCTTTGAGAAAGGGGGCTTTGATGTGGTGATTGGTAACCCGCCTTATGTTGGTGAAAAGGGGAACACATCTATATTTGAAGCATTAAAAAAAGTTCCAAAATGGAAAAAATATTATAGAAGACGATCCAATACTTACTACTTTTTTATCAAACTTGGAATGGAAATATTGATGAAAAATGGTATCCAAAGTTTAATAATTCCTAGAGAATTTACTAATGCGGATTGGGCAAATAAAGTAAGAAAAGAGATAACAGACCATTCAAAAGTAATTTCAATCGTAGATTTTAATGATGTAAAAGTCTTTGAAAATGTCGGAACAACAAGTCTTATTTTGACGCAACAAAAGGAAATCCTTAATGAAGATAAATACCAATTTAAATTAATGTCTATTAGCGAAAAAACTGAAATTATGTCGAAGTTGTTAAACGAATTTAACTTCGAGTCAATATCGTCTGATTTACTTGGATATGAGGGATTAACTTTATGGAATTTTCATCAAACTGAAATAAATTTATCAGTAAATATTGTTCAATTAAAAGAATTATTTGATGTTTCGCAAGGACTTGTAACCGGCGCAGATAAAGTTACAAATAAGCATATCATTGCGAATCTTATTGATGAATCTTACCTAAATAGAGGGATTTTCATTATAAAAAAAGATGTTGATTATAAAATAGAAGGAGTCAAAACGTTTCTCAATATTAATAACGAGTGGGTCGAGTTAAGTGCAGAAGATATGGCATTCATAAAACCTTTTGTAAAAACAGAAAATCTTAAAAAATGGTTCGTTAGTCAATCCAACTTATTCGTATTATATGTTGGCAATAGAGCCTTATCAAAAAACATAAGAGAATACTTAAAGCAGTTTAGCGGGGTTTTATTAAACCGTTCAACAACGCTTCCAAAAGGTGAGAAAATTTCTTTAAGTCAATTTGAAAAATTTGAATTATCGGATATAAAAGAAAAGTATAGTTCAGCCGGGGCAGTTCAAAAAATAATGAAGAGTAAAAAATGGTATTTACCTTTATATGAAAGAGTGAATATTCCATTTGAATTTGAAAAAATCATTGTTAATACCAAAAACATGGATAAGTTCACCTTTTCTAATCGTCCGGCGTACTCCTCCGGCGGTGGTGGAGGGGGGCAAAACTTCATTTATCCAAGACTTGAAAACGCATACTGGAAGGAGATAAGTTTAAATACAAATAAAAACGATTTCACCCTTTTCATAAATGCAGTCTTAAATAGTAGCATAATTCAAGAACACATCAAAACTGCAAATTTCAACCAATTAAGTATCGAAAAAATTCAAGAGCTACCAATCATAAAAATTAATTTTGATACTCCCCAAAATGAACAATATCAAAACGCAGTAAGTATAATTCAATCAATAATTAAGTTACATCAAGAATTATTGGAGGCTAACAAACAACTTTCTACTTATATGTTCTCTCTTTATCCCAAGATAACAGAAACATTTAATGGTGAGTGGTTTACTTTAGCTCTTTCAGATTTTATTAAGTTAATAAATGAAGCATCAACAAAGAAAATTAGTAAATCAGAAGAATTTGATTGGAGTTTATTTTTTGAACAAAAAATCAAAGAGCTTTTAAATTATGCTGAGGAAATTCAGTTTTTAGAGTTAAAATTGGATAAAATCATAGGCGATTTATTTAAATTGAATCGTTAGCAAACTCTATACAAAAAAGAAAAGCCTAATTCTTTCAACCTGAGAGATAGTAAAACCAACCAAAGTTTATTTAAACATGCTCTAAGTCGCGCTAGGCTGTACAGGCGAATTCATTCGCCATGTCCACCACATAAGGCGATTGAAATCGCCTGTACGAGTTAAGAAAAAGATAAAAACATTTCGTATCTTTACTATTATTGGCCTTCGGAATCTCTTGATTTAAGCTAGATTCCGAAGCCCAATAATTCAAAAAGATACAGATGAAAACGAAATTAATTGGTCGTAAAAATGAAATTGAGCTATTGAAAGAGGCACTGACTTCCGGTGAGGCTGAAATGGTATCTATCATTGGCAGACGAAGGGTTGGGAAAACCTTTTTGGTACAAGAAGTCTATCAAAAAAATATTGTTTTTGAAATTTCGGGTATTCAAGATGCGAGTAGAAATGAACAGTTGCGAAACTTCAATGAGCGCATCATAGAGTTTTTCCCCGATGCCGAAGCGAAAGTACCGAAGGATTGGTTAGAGGCTTTTTTTGTGTTGATACGGCTACTCCGCACACAAAAAACGAAGAAAAAACGGGTCGTATTTTTTGATGAAGTGCCGTGGATGGCGACACACAAATCAGGCTTTTTGAAGGGCTTGAGTCATTTTTGGAACTCTTGGGCGGTACGTCAAAATATTGTGGTCGTCCTTTGCGGTTCGGCGGCTTCGTGGATGATAAATAAGGTGCTGAAAAACAAAGGCGGTTTGCACAATCGCGTCACCCGACGCATTCGACTCCAAGCGTTTACCCTTGCCGAAACGAAAGCCTATCTCGAAAGTCGCGCCGTCAAATTTGACCATTATCAATTGTTGCAGCTTTATATGGTCATGGGCGGTATTCCGCATTATCTCAAGGAATTGAAAGCGGGGCGTAGTGCCGTTCAAAATATCAATCGGATTTGTTTTAGCAAAGGAGGGCTGTTGCGGGATGAGTTTTTAAGTCTTTATCCTGCCTTGTTCCAACATGCTGATTATCATATACTTATCATTCGCGCTTTAGCTGCCAAACAAAGCGGAATGAGCAGAAATGAGCTATTGGAAACTGCAAAACTACCAGACGGCGGACGCATCACACAAGTTTTGGACGAACTTTATCAGTCGGGATTTATTGCGGGCTATCCGGCTTTCGGGAAAAGAAAAAAAGGACAGGTCTATCGTTTGGTAGATGAATATTCGCTTTTTTATCTGCGGTTTATCGAAAAAAATCTGAAAAATCCACCTACGTGGGATAGCCTCAGTCAAACACAAGCCTACAAAATCTGGTGTGGCTATGCCTACGAAAATATTTGTCTAAAACACATTCATTTTATCAAAAAAGGATTGGAAATAGGCGCGATATACACCAGCACATCTTCTTTTCTAAAACAGGGAACAACACAGGAAGCGGGTACACAAATTGATTTGGTCATTGACCGCAACGACCATGTCATCAACCTTTGTGAAGTTAAATTTTATAATGTACCCTTCACAGTATCAAAGGAGTACGCAGAAAAACTACGCGAAAAAATCCGCATTTTTCAAGAAAGTACCAAAACGAAAAAGCAAGTTCAATTAGTCTTTATCACTACTTTTGGGTTGAAACAAAATAAGCATAGTTTGGGATTGGTTCAAGCTAATTTGGATATGGATGTTTTTTTTGAGTAAGTTGCAACAGATAAAAGAGAACACGAGTCGCAAGACATTTCCAAAATAGGGCAAACGAAAAGTCGTTTTTGTAATATGATTTTAAAAATATTTTATTAAAAAAATATGTAATTATTTAATTTTAAAATAGAAAAGTAAACTTTACTCGCCTTGCATTTTGAAAATGTAAGGCGAGTAGGCTTCCCGACAATTATAAAAAAACAACCTTTCGTTCCTCTTGTCTCCAAAATGCCTTGCGACTATATCTTGCATAAAAAAACCGCCACTCCCAAAAGAAAGTGACAGTTTGTATGATTTAAATATAAATATTTTAATCTCTATTATAATTATCACGTCTTGGCGGACGACGATCTCCACCACCTCTGTTGTCGCGTCTATCTCCGCCTCTATGGTCTCTGCGGTCGCCGCCTCTATCATCACCACTACCACGTTCCGGGCGTGGCATCATGGCTTTGCGAGATAGTCTGAATTTACCACTACGCGGGTCCACATCAATCAATTTGACTTTCACCATCTGACCGACAGTCAGTACATCTTCTACCCTGTCAATGCGTTTGTAGTCCAGTTCGGAGATATGCAGCAAGCCAGATTTGCCGGGTAAGAAATCGACGAAAGCACCATAAGGCATAATGGATTTGACCTCCGCTTCGTACTCTTCGCCCACTTCGGGAACTTGTACGATACCTTTGATACGGGCAATCGCCATATCAAGTGATTCGCGGTCGGTACTGGCAATCGTGACGTGACCTTTTTCATCAATTTCTTCGATATTGATAATGGTATTCGTCTCTTTTTGCATTTCCTGAATAATCTTACCTCCCGGTCCTATCACTGCACCAATGAAACTCTTATCAATAATCATTTTCTCCATACGCGGCGCATGTGGTTTGAGGTCGTCGCGTGGTACTTCGAGCGATTCATTGAGTTTGTCGAGTATATGTAAGCGACCCTGACGGGCTTGTTCCAGTGCTTTTTCGAGTATCTCATAAGGCAGACCGTCAATTTTTATGTCCATCTGACAGGCACAGATACCGTCTTTTGTTCCGGTAACTTTAAAGTCCATATCGCCCAAGTGGTCTTCGTCACCGAGTATGTCGGAAAGAATCGCGTAGCGTTCTCCGTCGGTAATCAATCCCATAGCGATACCCGAAACGTGAGATTTGATATTGATACCTGCATCCATGAGTGCGAGTGACCCCGAACATACGGTTGCCATAGATGACGAACCGTTGGATTCCAAAATATCAGAAACGATACGTATGGTATAAGGCATGTCATCTTCACTTGGCAATACCTGACGCAAGGAGCGACTGGCGAGGTTGGCATGACCCACTTCGCGACGACCCGGTCCGCGCATCGGACGCACTTCACCTACCGAGTAGGCAGGGAAATTATAGTGTAAAATGAATTTGTTGCGATACAAACCCAATGCGTCATCTATCATTTGCTCGTCCAATTTTGTACCGAGCGTAAGGGAAGCTAAGGCTTGTGTTTCACCGCGTGTGAATACCGCCGAACCATGTGCAGCAGGCAGATAATCTACTTCCGACCAGATATGGCGGATGTCTTCGGGCTTGCGTCCGTCGAGTCTTTTATTTTCACTCAACACGACCTCTCTAATGGCAGACTTCTGAATTTTATCGTAATAACGACTGATAAAATCCGCATTTTCTTCCATATATTCTTCATCATGCGCTTCGAGCAATGCCTCTTTCATTTCTGTTTTCACAGCTTTGAGCAATGCTTTTCGCTCATGCTTTTCGCTGGCTTGTTGAGCGATAGCGGTGATTTTATCTTTAATCAGTTTTTCAACTTCGGCTTTGACTTCTTCGTTTTCGGGCATTGGCTCAATCTCGCGTTTGACGGTAGCTTTTTCACCAACCAATTCTGCAAGTGCCAATTGCGCTTTACATTGTACCTTGACCGCCTCGTGTCCGATTCGGATAGCTTCAATCAAATCTGCCTCCGAGCATTCTTTGGCTTCGCCTTCTACCATCATCACATTATCAATCGTGGCACCTAATATAATGTCGAGGTCGGCATTTGCATGCGCTTCTCTGCCCGGATTGACGACAAATTCACCATCAATACGTGATACACGTACTTCCGAAATCGGTCCGGCAAATGGAATGTCAGACACAGCCAATGCCGCTGAAGCTGCCAATGCCGCGAGTGCATCGGGCATCACGTCTTTGTCGGCAGAAATCAGGTTGATGATGACTTGTGTGTCATTCATATAGCCATCGGGGAAGAGTGGTCGGATGACCCTATCGACAAGGCGGCAGGTCAAAATTTCGTTTTCTGTAAGGCGTGCCTCACGACGAAAGAAGTTGCCGGGAATACGCCCAACGGCTGCAAATTTTTCTTGATAATCAACTGAAAGTGGAAAGAAGCTTTGTCCTTCTCTCATTTCTGTTGCTGAAACGACGGATGCAAATAGCATCGTATTGCCTTGTCTGACGACGACTGAACCGTCTGCTTGTGCGGCGAGTTTTCCGGTTTCAAGGGTTATCTCTCTACCATCAGGCAAGTTAAAGGAGGTAGTAGTAGGAATTTGTTTTCCCATGATATAATTTGTTTAAATGTGTACCAGTAGAATACGACTTGCATTCGCAAAGGGATGTATTAAAAAATATATTTTAATTTAAAATCATTGTAAGATAGGAATGCAAGAGGAGAATCCGTAGTCGGAATTTTCTACATAATAAAAATAAAAAAGTGTTCTACGATAGAACACTTTATATGTCTTTGTCGAAAATTACTTACGAATTCCGAGTTTTTTAATTAATGCGCGATATTCATTGATGTCTTTCTTAGCGAGATAGGCGAGCAAACGCTTGCGCTGACCAACCATAGAAAGTAATGAACGCTGACATGAAAAATCTTTGCGATGAGTTTGTAAATGAGTAGATAACTCATTAATTCTGTGGGTGAGTAGTGCAATTTGAGAGTGTGTAGAACCGCTGTTTTTTGCGTTACCACCGTATTCTGTGTAAATTTCCTCTCTTTTTTCTTTAGTTAAATAAACTGCCATTGGTACTTAAATGTTTTATTCTATTTTTATCCATTTATATTTTCGGCTGCAAAGGTAAGTAATTTATTTGTTTTTTGTAAGATTGAGCGATTTTTTTTACACCTTATCGCGTGAAGGCAATGCTTACTTTATATCTTCTTCCACATCAAGAATATACCATTCCATCGTCGCCATATCGAGGTTTTTGCGCCTGCCGATATTTTCCGGCGCATAGTGGGTCGATAAATAATTCAAAATAAGGGGTTCATTTTCGCCCAAATCCCAAAGTCCTTGTGTTTCTTGCATCCAACGTATCATCTGTGTCCAACCTTCTTTAGTTGCCCGATTTTGAGTGACCAATTTGGCGGAATGGCAAGCCGTACAAGTTCCCCGCACAATATCAAATCCCTTGTCATAGACCAAGCCCGTTTGGACATGAATGCCATCCACGACTTTATCAAAATCATCATCAACGCTAGCGATAATTCTGCCGGAATTGATGACCGCAGGTGGTTTTTCATACCATTTTATGTCCAAGTCATTTAGTATTAAATAGATAAATGCAAGCAAACATAAACTAAAAGTAAATACTATAAGTAGTTGTAAATCACGTAATAAGTTCATGAGTCTAATGAATGAATGAGTGAATTTTGATTGAGTGAATGGTACAGCAGCAATGTGTTTAACTTGACAATGTCATGTTTTAAAAATAAGAATATGTTTGTATTTAACATGGGATATTTTTTCCGAATTTGGGCTAAAACTCGTCAGACATTTAAACATTGCTGGAAAAATATGACATCATCGGTGAATTTTGAAAATGTCAGACGAGTTTTAGTCCAAATTCAAGAGCAA
>CALIZI010000433.1 GCA_938028705.1 uncultured Saprospiraceae bacterium
ATTCACTAAACCTTTGGCATGATTCATGTCCAAACCTAATATATCATGGCAAAACTGTTCTGCTTTAGTTTTATTCACAGATAACTACTAGCAATAGTTTTGCCTATTTTTTTTGAACGACTTTTCGTCCAAAGTCTAATATGTATATCAGTAGCGTCACTATATCCTCTGTTTGAGACTCTATGTTTATCTTTCTTATAATTGTAAGAGCCGCCTCTTATTACTTTAAAATTTTCTTCGCCCATATTGTCACTATTATACTGTTTATAGGTATCACTACACCATTCCCATACATTTCCACTCATGTTATACAATCCTATTTCATTAGCATTGCCATATCCGACAGTTTGAAGATTACCGGAGTAAGTGTCATAACGTTTACGTTTTATATGTACTCTTCTTTCGCATGATGCTACCTCATTAATAGAATTAGTACCCGAGTAGATGTACCCCATACTTTTATTTCCTCCTCTTGCTGCATATTCCCACTCTGCTTCAGTTGGTAAACGATAGCTAAAACCGTTCTTTTTACTCAACCATTTACAGTAGGCTGATGCTCCATGCCAAGTAACTCCAACTACAGGATAGTTGTCGTAATGACTTGATTCTATGTAATAGTGATTACCACGTTTTTTTATTTTTTCATCTTCATCTTTATACCACAAATCGACATTTTCCACGTTGTAGCTTTCACCGTTTAAAAATTCGATAAATTCGGCGTTAGTTACTTCCATGCTACCCATGTAAAAGCTATTTACTTTTACTCGAGTTACGGGGTACTCATCGTTGTCACAACCTTTTTGTTCCGAAGTGCATCCCATATCAAACCATCCTCCTTCAACATATACCATTCCTTCTATTTCTTCCGGGCGTTTCCTTTTAGTTATAATATCCACTGAAGTACTCTCTGATTCAGAATTCTCATTAATTGCAAAAGTATCGCTGAAACAGATGTCTCCTTTTGCCCATGAATTTGACCAAAAGTATATATTTTGACCTTCATTATTTTGGGGATTACGAGAAATATCATTGATAATCTGACTCAAACAGCCCCCTACCTTGATTTTTTTAGCAAATGTCTCGGCAAAAGGGTTATCATCCCTAACTGTTTCACCCGGAGCAGCCGAGAATATAATTTTTGAATTATTTATCGCTAAATCATTAATGGGTGCTAGTCCTGGATCAATACTTTCCTCTTCATCTTCGGAGGACAAACTACGAAGTGAGTTGTTTCTACAGGCATCCATAAGAATTAACTTCCGCACTGAGGGTTTGTCTATTAGGTTTAAAATATCATTGATCCTTATACAACGCCGCTTTACTTGTGCTTTTCGCTCAGGTCTGACATCTATCGGGATAAGAAAATTTTGACCATCTATTTGCATACCATGTCCGGCATAATAAAATATAGCAGTTCCATATTGCGAGATTTTATTTGCAAAGTTTTCAATCTTATTAGAGAAGGCTTCTTCTTCCAAATCTAAACCCAACATCACATCATAACCTTGCGACTCTAAAGCTGATGACATTATTTTAGCATCATTTACAGGTTCACGAAGCCTATCATCTTTATGCTTATAGTTGCTATTACCTATTACGAGTGCTATTTTTTCATTTCCTTCCTTACGTAAAAGATTGCGTTTTTCGTCATCGTAGGTGCTTTTTTGTTGAGCAGCCCCCTGTTGTACAAATATGGTAAGGCTGAATAAGACGATTAATAAAGATAGTTTTGTTTGCATAATACTTTATGTTGGTTTTTGATTTATGTTTAGAAGTTATTTTGCTGACATGGATTTCATAACCGTAGCTGAGAGCACACTTCTTATACAACTATTTTCGGGTCACTTGTTGAGCAAAATCAAGTAACCATTTTCTAACAACTTCATATTCAAGAGGGTGTTTTTGAGAATGAAGGAACTCATCGTTACCCAAATCAACCCAAACCGTTAGTAAAGTTGATGCGCCATGAGCTTCAATTTTTGAGTAAAGATTCATGGGGTGAGATGACATTTCCGCGTTACGGATACGTTTAACGAATAGTTCTTTTTTCCGTCCGTTGTAAATAGGCTTTCCTCCAATTTTCTTGTAGGTGTATTTTGTCCAGAGATTATGTACTTCCCGCTTATTCGCAATTAACTTAATAGTAAGGGCATTATATTCTCCCTTACTCATGCGTATAGTACCTTCGGTAATATTTGGTGTTTTTTTAATAGGTTCATTTGTAATAGAGTTCTCTGATTTCTTAGATGAGTTGGCAAATTCAGGTTTTGGAATTTTAGATTTATTAATATCCGAAGAAAGATCATCAAAACAAACATCATCTTTAAGCGAGCTACTTGTCCAGACAATTTGTTCTTCGTCGGCTTCTCGCTCTACGGAGGCTCTAGTTTCCCTAATAATAGTCTCAATACAACCGCCTTTACTAATATTATCTGCTAAAATTTCTGCAAAAGGGTTTGTGTCTTTAACAGTAGTCGTAGAAGTTGTAGAATAGATAATCATAGTGTTTTTCTTTTGTAGCTGAATTTTTTGAATTTTGTTCCCGCCACGATAATCCAGTGGGTTGTCTCTACAGGCATCTATAATTAATATCTTAGCAATATCAGGCTTATCAATACGCCTAAAAATGTAATCTAAATCAATACAATGGTCCTCAAATTCGTATTTATTTTGTGGCTTTGCATCTGCAGGAATTAGGTAGTTGATACCATCTATCTCAGCACCATGTCCTGCATAGAAAATAATTAAGGTACCGGATTCATCAAGTTTTTTGCGTAATTCGTTAACAATCTCTTTGAAGTTTTTCAGGTCAACATCATGTGCTTCTATAACTTCATAATCTTGTTGCTCAAGTGCTTCTTTGATAATTTGGGCATCGTGAGTAGCATATTGTAATGGTTTGATATATTGATACTTGTCAATACCCACAATGAGAGCAACCTTATCGCTGCCCTTGTGTATTTCTTTACGTAAAAGATTACGTTGAGTATTTTTTTCTGTATCAGTGGAGTCGTAGATGCTTTTTTGTTGAGCAGCCCCTTGTTGCATAAATATGGTAAGGCTGAATAATGCGATTAGTAAAGATAGTTTTGTATTCATAAAGCAGAATTTTGTATTTGATATTTAAGCATGGTTTCAACTAGCGGCAAGTAATAGAATAAGTATTAATATCAACATACCATATAAAGAGGAGCGAACTGCACCGGGGCGATTTCTCTCAAGGAACAAATAGGCAGCTAAAACGCCAATAGGTCCTAAAAGAAGACCAAGGATAAAACCAAAAATGTCGAAAGGTTTCTTGCCTAATTTGATACGCTTGATGTTTTTCTTGGTTATTTTGAGGGTAATTTTTTCTTTGAATTTCAGTTTTTTACCGATTTTTTGTTCGATTTCTTTTGAACTGAGATTAAGAATATCATCCTCCGTAAGTTGGTCAATAAGTTTGATTTCCTGTACTTTGGAAGGTGCTACGCTGACTGCGGAAAACCCTTGTATGCTTAAAGTAAGAACAAGAGACATAAAGAAAACTTTAGCTAAATGTTTCATAGTACAAAGTGATTGTTGAGTTAAAAAATAAATTTCACCCGTTCACCCTACCCGCCTAAGAATTTTTTTTAGGTGAATAGGTTTTTTATAAAGAACCGCAAAACAGAAAACGGTACTTTTTTATTGATGATTCATTTCAATTATTATCGGAAGTATTTGATGTTCAGCGAAGTAACCAGAAAAGCGGATATTGTCGCCTTCTTCATATTGCACGTAATCCAATGGTAGTAGTTTTTTCCCAAATATCTTTTGTAATCTTATTGTTAGGTTTCCCTCCTCTCTTTCTAAATCATTCAGAAGTTTATCAAAGTCTATTTTTTTTCGGGAAAATAAAAAACACGCAATCTCTTTACCCTTTTTATTATCTAATTCGATTGAACCTCCCAACTCGTATCTCTCTCCGCTTTTGAGTAGAGGTTGTTCATAGTCGTAGTATGGATAAACTTGGATAAGATCTCCGGTAGGACCTTCATTGATGATGTAGAGGTATAATGGATTGCGCGATGTATTTTTCGCTGAAAAGGAAAATTCATCTCCGGTGTAATATGTCTTTTCAAATTGGTGTATTTTTATATTTCGTGAGACGGGCATTGGAGTTCCGTTGTCAAGGTGAAATTCAATCTCGCCGGATATTTGTTTACGATTATTTGTTAGTTGCTCTTTGGGCACTTGCATTTTAGCTCTCTTTTTTAAGGCGTACATTCTTATTCGGTCTATTTGGTCTTTTGTAAAATTTCGTCGGCAGTATTTATGTTGATTGTAGGACATTAGATTATCTACCAAAGGGCGGTATGTATTACCTTCGGGATCTTTGACTTCATGGTGATGTGAAGGGCTGCAATTTTGGGTATATAGTTTTTTGTGTATATACAAATTAGGGTCGGCAGGAGTATCACAACAGTCGTCACCGGTTTCTTCACAGTCGCGTTTTCTATTGCCGTTTTTATCAATATTTCGAGCGACCAACTCATCTGTACTGCCTCCGTCAGTTTTTCCATGTGTATGAAATAAGCCAAAGAAATGCCCCACTTCATGTGAAAATGTTGAACCGTTTGTCATTCCATCCTTGCTCATATAAATATTGTCGGAAGCCTTATTGTAGTACCCATAATATTGACTCATATCAGGAAAGCAAAAGACGTTCATCACTTTAGGAACGTCATTTTTACTCAATAGAGACGCTTCTTTATTTCTACTGAAATCAGTAAAATATGAATCATCAATATAATTCGGCTTATCGTATTGGTAGAAACTTATATCCGCGTCTTTGTATATTTCATTGAGATTTTCTAATTGGGTATTTATAGTACTAAGGGATATTCCCCCTTCACCTCTTTCATTTCGGATGATATGGAATTTAACAGGGATTTTTATGTGTTGCGCATTTATGAGCATATCCCTGTTTTCGCTGTATTGATAATCAAAACTTCTTCTGATTTCAGTGACATCTTCCTCCGAATATAGGGTTCCGCACATACGGGGAGCATTTGGATTTTGGGCAGCGATAAAAGAGAGAAAAAATGTATTCAGCAAAATGAATACACAAAGGATTCGTGTCTTTTTCATAATAGTCAGTTTGTATCGAATTTGTTTATCTCAAAGTTAAAGAACCACCGAGCGGTTTTTGGTACTGCGAAAAGTCGATATTTTTTTATCAACTTTTCGCAGTTAAGGAAATTAGTATCTCATAATTGAGAAGGTTAAAGGAATAATATCGTATTTATTTGATTCTAATGTATATAAAATCGTGCCATATCCCGTATCAACATCAACACTTTCCGCAGTGGCACCCCTTGTTCCAAATATTTCCGATATACGCTCGTGAGGAGGTATATCTTCCGACATTTCTTCCATCTGTCCCATTACATCAGTCATATCTAATTTGTCTTTAGAGATTAAGACAACTAAAGTTTCTGATTCGGGTGTTTCGCCACCTTCACCGTTAGTAATTTGGATAAAATCTTTTTCCGGGATAGTGACACTTCCCACAGATGTTGCGGTTGGTGTGCCTGTAATTTGGTCTCCGTAAACTGAAGAAGTAGGATTTTCCTTAATATCGTAAGTGTAGCCAATGTTAGGATAAAAACCATACATTCTATTCCTTGAGTTGATAGCAAAGGCATAAACCCAACCACTTCCGTCAATAGATATTTTATAAAATGTGCCGTTGCCATAAGATTCTTTAGTTCTCAATTGGATAGTTTCGCCAGTAGATTGTGATGCGGTATTACCGGGTTTACCTACAACTTGGTCGCCCATTGTTTCTTCATATCCAAGGGGTTCTATGCTTGCTGCACCGACTTTTTCATATTCCATTGGGAGTAAATCACCGTCATCCCAATACTCAAAGCTAATCGTTCCTTCCAGTATTTCATTTGCAGATTCAATGGAAGAATTGGTTGTCTCTGTAGAATATATGACATCATCATCTTCAATCGGCTCGTCAGTTGGTTCTTGAATGTTTAACTCCACCCATGCCGGAAGTTCTAACTTCGAGAATAATATGGTGTTGAGTGTTCCCAAAGTATTTTCCATTTTGCCTTGTTTGTCTTCGCGGTGTTTGGAGATAAAAGCCACTACTTTTTCAAAGACAGCCACCGCTATTCCAAAAATCTGAGGGAAATCCCCCATCAGTTCATCGTCATCTTGCATAGAGAGTAGAACGGGCGCAAAATTTTCATTATAGTGATTGACGACTTGCTCATATCTTTCGGCGTATTTTTCTGAATATTCATTGGGATTCTTAGTCATCCCTTTTAAAATGCCGACTTCCTTAATATCGTTTTTAACCACAGCTAAGTATTCGTCATTATAAATCGACCTTAGTTGCTGATATTGGGTTTTAAGTTGCTCGTATTCCCAGCCTGTAAACTGTGTGGACTCGCTTGCTGACTTTACTTGCTTGACGACATCGGTTTTGAATTTTTTGTTTTCAAGAAAGACCTCCATTTCAAGAAGCACCTCCGCTATATTGCTTAAAGAGATTTTCTGTCCATAGACACTCATCGTTGAAAACAGTAGTACACTCACTACTATAAGAATTTGTTTTTTCATTATAATTTACTTTTAATTGTTTAATAAATAATTTGTCATCATTAAAGAACCTGAATACCGATGTTCGTACCTGATGAAATGGAGATTTATTAAAAAGATGACATAAGATTATTTTGCTTTAATTTTCGCGCTATTTAATACAAATCTATATATTTTTTAACAAATGCAAAAAACTAAATATCAGCATTTTATGAATCAAACACCTTTTTCTTATTTGAAAATTGCGGCTTTTTAAAGAAATTAAATCAACTCTCAAGCAAAGGTAGCATCGCAGAAAGTGCAGTAAAGGGTATATAAACGAGTTGCTTACACGCGAAAGCTCTCACACGAACTCGCCCTTGACAGCACTTTCTGCTCTTGCATTTGAGCTGCTTACGAGTTGAATTAATGTCTTGTTTTATTTACATCTTTCATGGTAAGATAAACCTACGAAGAACAGCACATACATCTTTTGGCAGGTATTGAATCAGTGCAAAGACTAACTACAAAAATCAGATAATCAGGATAGTCAAGCGGCATCAAAGGAATTATTCATTTCCTAATTTTCCTTCCTTTTTCAATGCTTCAAAATTTTCGTAATCAGGTCTTTAACAAGGATGTGTTAGAGGTTTTGCGTTCCCTTCCCGATGATTGTTTGGATATGGTTTATGGTGACCCCGACTATGGTGTGGGTATAAATTATTCCGGTAGAAAATACCTTACAAAATGGAATGAGTATATCGAGTGGTATATCGAATTGACGCGGGAATGTATGCGTGTACTGAAACCTACGGGCAATTTGTTTATGATAAACTACCCCAAGCAAAACGCACATTTACGAGTTAAATGTTTGGAGGAAAACGCATACGAGGTGAATGACTATGTTTGGGTGTATAATACGAATATTGGTCATAGTCCGCGTAAATTTACGAGGGCGCACCGTAGCATTCTTCACGCGACCAAATCTAAACACAATCATTTTTACAAAGACAATGTTGCCCTTCCCTACAAAAAACTGAATGACAAGCGTATTCAAAAACTAATTGCTGAAGGTCGTAAAGGACGAATGCCTTACAGTTGGTTTTATTTCAATCTGGTGAAAAACAGGTCAAAAGATAAGACCAAACATCCCTGCCAAATACCACTCGGTTTAGCTGAAATGCTTATCAAATCCTGCACACAACCCGGTGATGATTGCTTTATTTTATTTGGTGGAAGTGGTAAGGAATTGATACTTTGCAGAGACTTGAAACGCAATTTTATTTCGTGTGAAATTCATCCTGAATATTATCAGATGATAACGGAAAGTCTTGAAGAACAAAAAGATACCACGGCGACTTGACCTTCATTTCAATCAAATTCTTTTCACAATTCAATTCATAATCATGAGAATATTACTAAAAAATCTGTTTGGTATCGGTGTATTGGATTTGCAACGATGTAGCGAGATTTTATCCGAATGTGATGTCAACACAAACGACTTTGCAGACTTTATCAAATCACAAGCGGAAAGCCAGAATGTTGACCCGTTCAACATGGACATTATCGGACTTGCGTATGATTACATCCTCAAAATCGCCAAGCGCGAAATTGAGGAACATACCGGAACGCCACTTGCAAATTCAGTATGTGTTTCAGCGAACAGCTTAGTGACTGACTTTGATTATTTACCCACAGATGCCGATACTATACAGACACAATTAGGCATGATTCCCGAAGAACAACGCAGTCATTTATTGAGTTATTTTATATCACAAGTGATGTGATATTGCCCTGAGTTTTTCGGGGCTTTTTTGTCAACTAAAAAGGCTGCCCACTTTCGCAGACAGCCTTTCGTAAGCCATTAAAAATCTTCCTATTATGCCTGTTCGATACGTATTTCCGTTTGACGGATGTAGAGTACGCCAAGATTCAGCAGTATGAGGGCTAAGATAATCAAACCCCATTCAGATACAGTAGGTACAATATCACTAAAACATCCATCTTCTATTGTACTGGAAAGTGTACAATCAGGATCGTTGTCATCTGTAATAACTATACTCAACTCTGCACTTGCTGGAAATGGTCCAAATGTCATAGACTCACTACCATAGGGTATGCCAGCTTGCACAATATCCCCTGAGATAGAGTAAGTTATACCAATGTTATCCCCTTCGGGATTCAATGTAAAAGAAAACGTATCGTCTGCGGCGGTATTATCTGTGCCGTTGTCATTACAGGTATAACTTATGCCCGCAGATGTAATACAGGTATTGGCTACTTCCTCGCCCACACATGGCATACATAACGTACCATCAGAAGCATACACCTCTACATCGTTTTCAGTATTGGGATTGCCATCGTCGCAAGGTTGTGTAGTCGTACAATCTTCTTCACAGCTTGAAGGATTTAGCATACCTGCACAAGCGAGGCAGACTGTTCCATCTTCCTCTAAAATAGTTTCTTCATCATTTATAGTGCAAGGGTCACCGTCGTCACAAGGTTGTGTGATAGTAGGTGAGTCTCCGCAGTCTGCAAGGTAGCCTCCCGGTAGTTCAATTATTCTGAATGAAAAGTTACCTGCGTGGTCCTCAATATAAACGGCAGCGTATTGGTTGATGTCCACTAAATCACTGATAGCTACTTTCACAGTATCTGATTTAGGTAATTTTGATATTGGAATTTCCATATCTACGTTAACCAACTGCATTTTTTTCCAATAAACGCCCGATATATCATCCACAATGTTCAAACGAATGGTGTCATCTGTCGGATTATCTAAATCTACAACTTCAATTTGTGGTGGCATTACATCCGTGGTAATGACTACTCCAATACTATAATTACCAAATTCATTATGATTGATAGTACTGCCATTAGCAGCACCAAGATTAGTCCATGCCATACCCTCATATTCTCTGTGATAAAGAAATACTGGTGTATTTACGTCAATACCCAGCAAAGCCAAATCATCTGCACTTATAGTAGCTCTAATATCAAAATCACCATTGGTGATTTCAGTAACAATACTATCGTTATCATCAACTGCTTCTAAAAATACAATATCGCTTACAAATAAAATAGTATCACCAGTGGTAGATACTCCTTTTATCTGTCCTTTTGGATAATACTCCGAAAAAGTTATTTCATTTATAGCACTTGTAGAAGCATTTTTTTGATTACTTGAACCTGTTGATAATAATAAGCCTGACGGAGAAGGAGGTATATTAATTTCAATAGAACTGGCGTTGAGTGAATAGTCTTCACTATACATAATATAGTCATAAAAATAATCTCTGATAGCATCCGTAGCAAATTCTATCGCTACGTCCGTTGCAACGGCAGTGGAACTTTCTACCAAATCTGATACGAATTGTTGTCCTAAATCAAAAATATCATTAAGTCTGTCTAAATAGATATTCAGTGCGTTACTCAAAATTGTCTCCAATGGATTTGTCTCATTAAGTATATCGAAATCATCATAATCAGGGTATTCGATGATGATGATATTTTCTCCTGTTGTAGGCACATACTTTTCAACCCTAAGAGGATGTGTGAAATTAATATATGACGATACTGACCTTGCCAAATTAAAACTACCGCCAATTCCAATAGATGCTCCGATTTGAAAATTATAATCTGATAGAGGACTGTGTAATGAATACGTTTTTTGAACTGTTGTAGTTAATACATTATCATCTGGAATACCCAACGTGCCTGTTCCATACAAATTACCTAAGAAATTTAAAACACTGGCTGCCTCGTCAATTTCGGTATCTAAATAACTTGTAATCGCCAGAGGACTATTAGTTTGTACACCTTTCAAATAATTGAATATTTCAGAATTGTCACTAACTGCATTTATCAAGTGATTACTTGCTGTAACTTTTTTACTGTATTCTTTATACAGTGACCTTGGTAAGTTGGTATTACTATTATTCGTATTTATCTGCCCTCCAGTTAAAAATTCAATATAAGCAGATTGCAATATACCGTTTTCATCAAGTTGAGACTTCAAGTTAAGTCCCAATTCATCATTAAGGTTAACATAATCAGAATTATATATAGAAAAATAATCTTCAAATATATCTGCACCGAATAAGTCCTCTGTAATAATACCGGGTTTGGCAGAAACATTAAGTTCTCTCGTTTTACTATTCTCATCTTCACAGGATGATGTTTTAAAAGTCAAAATATCGTCAGTGGGTGGAATTATATTAAAGTTAAATGGCATTCCTATAATATTCAATCCTAATTGAAGTTCCCCAGACGCTTTATTACTTTGGCATACGCTGTTCCCTACTTTTTCCGGTTCGACTGGAATTGTTGGATAGTAGCGAAAATGTTCGTTGATTATCGAAAGATTTATGTGATCTTTGGGAGACGAGACAAAAGTTACATTATCTGAAATAGACTCAAACATTTCTTTTAAGAATGATATCTGGACATCTTCATCCTCAATATCAACTTCCTTACCAAGTACTTTTTTATACTTAACATCATTTTCACCTTCAAAAGCGGATTGATTATTAATACTAAAAATACTGAGAGGTGTAACATCACCTACGCCAAAGTTAAAAGCCCCAAAGTTACTGCTGTGACCACTGTGTGACACCTGCGTAATATAGACACCTCCAACTTCTTCGGTTACTTCATTATAAATATCTCGAAATGAAAACAACGTACCTTTTTTACGTTTACCTCCAACATCAATCACTGATAAATTACCCTCAAGTACAGGATTAAGTTCAAAGCCAATACAGGCAGCACACAAACTCGTTCCTACTTGCCGTTCCCCTATAAGACCATATTCATATTCAAGTGTTTCAAAAGATTTATAATTAATTGAAAAAGGTGTAAAATCTACAAGTGTATAATCAGGTGTTTCACCTGACAAGCATAAAGTAGGGGATGTTATTCCTATAATATCGATTACCATCGTAGAGGTGCTGTTAACCCAATCATCAGAAGTATCCAAAGTTAAATCGCCAAAAGGCTTAATATTCAAATCAACTAAACCATCACTGTCACTTGGTAGAGAAATCTGTACAATTTGTGCTGCTATATTGAGGTCAATATATTGCACAACAACACCTTCTACAGGATTATCATTAACATCGGTCACTACAAAATAGTGATGAATGGTTGCGTCATTGTAAATTTCATAAAAACTTTGTCCTGGAATCAGTTGTGTGAGATAAAGGGTATTTTCTTCTACACTAAGAATATCAGTATAGGTATAAGGCGTACCATCTGCGTCGAACGCTGTAAGCGTAACGGTATATGTTCCCGCTTGTAGATATATGTGGGTAGGGCTTGTATCGTTTGAAGTATTGCCATCACCAAAATCCCACTCATAGAACACAATATCGCCTGTACTTGTATTCGTAAAGACTGTTTCACCACCCGCGCATCCTAACTCATAAGTAAAAGACGGCACGATAGTTTGAGAACAGTCTTGCACTTCAACTTGGTATTCGGTGATACAAGATTGACCATTTGAATCAAGTGCAGTAAGTGTGACTGTATATGTTCCTGCCTGACTATATATATGATTCGGACTGACAGTAGTAGAAGTATTTCCATCACCAAAATCCCATGTGTAGGCAATCGCATCTCCCGTTGTTTCATTGGTAAACTCAATAACAAGTCCTGCACAATCACTGACATAAGAAAAGTCTGTTTGTAGATTACTACTAATAATCAAGCCTTCTGAATTTACTCTGACAACCCAATAATCACTAAAGGCGTAATTGCCATCCACATCTACATCATCTGATTCGCTATACCCACCTAATAAGAAAGTACCATCTGGATTTTCAACGATACTTGTTAAAATATCTACTCCACTTCCTCCGTAGTTCTGTTCCCACATAAAGTTACCACTAGCATCAACTTTTATTACATAGTAATCTTCTTCGCCGTAATTTGCACTCACTTGAAAATCAGTAGATTTACTTGAACCGCCAAATAAATATCCACCGTCCGATACTTGTATTGCCTCAAACAACTCATCTTCATCGCTACCTCCATAGTTTTTAGTCCAGAGAGGATCGCCGACAGGATTAACTTTCACTACCCAAAAATCAGACAAGCCATAGTTCTCAATTACATTAACATCATCTGACTCTGTATATCCAGCTAATAAGTAATTACCATCATTCGTAGGAATTACCTTTTTAATCACATCAAAGCCACTTCCACCATAAACCATATCCCATGTTATACCGCCATTTGCATTCATTTTATAGAGCCAGTAGTCATATCCGCCAATGGTATTACTTACATTCCCTCCCGAAATTTGTGCACGTCCACCAACTAAAAAGCCACCGTCTGATGTCTCTATAACTGAGTTTGCTTCATCAAAAGCAGGACCTCCGTATGTAACATCCCATTGTTCCGAACCGTCAGCATAAATTTTCACCACACGTGTTTCAGAAGGTGCATTAGTAGTTCCTGCAAGAAGGTATCCACCGTTTGATATTTCAGTAATTGAGCTTATTCGGTCGAAGGAAGTAAAGCTAGTTATACCATCCCTGTATGCCTTCGTCCATATCGTATCACCAACTGCATTAATTTTTACAGCATAGAAATCTTTTTCCACAATATCTGCCGGGTTGTCAGAGTAACTTACAGTAGAACCACCCAAAAGATAACCTCCGTCTGATGTAGGTATCGCTGAATATAGTTTTTCTTCTCTGTCTCCTCCATAGCTTCTTTCCCACTGAATTTCTCCATTAATATCAATTTTTACTACCCAAAAATCAGGATATACACCACCATTAACTTCTCCCACATCAAAACCTGCAAAATTGGTATGCCCACAAAGCAAATAACCGCCATCAGGAGTCGCAATTGTTTCATATAATTCATCAATACCCCCACCTCCATAATGTTTGGCAAATTGTCCTTGTATGCGGTCTTCTTTGTCGTCTTTTGAAGTTGATAATTCTGTTTTTGAAAAGAAAGCGAGATTTATACTTGAAAGTATCATTGAGGTAGAAAAAAGTGTATAAATAAGGTACTTCATAGTAGCAGAGATTTATTAGCAAGCAGTTGATTTGCTTACTTATTAGGCAAAATGTATTAGAAATTACTTTGTGTAGTGGGATTTCCGGCGTTATATGTTTCTGTGCTTCACTCGGTGCTTTTGCTTTCTCGTCTATGGTCGCTCGAAAATCATGTGTGCGTGAAGGTATATATAAATTTTATATTCCAAAAAGGTTATCTATATTTTTTTCAAAGAAATTCGGCAGCACTTGCACAGGCATCTACGGCAGTCTAAATTATGGGTTTAATGGTAAGAACTCGGCATTGAGCGATAATCATTGCAAATGTACAATTTACGTATTTTATTTGACTATATCAGCGACAAACGCTTCTCGAAAATCAAGTTGCACCGCCTCAAAATCAAATCCCGTAAAGCCTTGATTTTTAATCCAATCGACAAATTTATCTGTACACAAAACACCAAAAACAAGACTTGATACACGGAATACATCCCATTGAACCGTATTGAGCGCGAGGTGTTTTTTGATAACCGTTACATCCGTTTCTCGGTTTTCCCTTCTCCATTTCAAATAGCTGTCTTTTGATTCAAATCGAATCTCACTCAATTCATTCCAAATTTGGTGTTGACCTTCAAATGTGTAGCCTTCCTTTGGAACGATAGAAAACACCGAATTAGACCAATCAATAATATCCCGAATATGAAGAAAATGAACGGACTGATATTGCAAAGATTGATTTTGATGAAAGACTTGAATTGGATGTGTTTCAAAATCATCTATCTGTAAGTTGGTAACACGAAATTTTATATTGTTGCTAAATATATTTAGCTCACCACTTCCCGGTCCGGAGTAAGACATATAATCGGTCAGCTTCCCATATTTCGTCGTTTCCAATACGGGAAATTTAATGTGGCTTTCCACCACCCCGCCTCTCGCAATCTTACTCACCGAATAATCCGCATCAATGCTATAATTACCATTGCGTTTGTTGGAAAACTCCAATTGCGGATGACTTCCTATTTGCTCAATATTTGTAGCGTTTCGTATGTGATAAAGTTTCATAACTACGGGATGATTAATTCATTAATTTTCGTTGTGGGATTATTTTCTATGAGTGTCCGTAATTGTTTTTGAAAAGTCTGCAATGTTGAACTGACTACATCTGCGGGAACATCATTGATATTTGACACACCGTAATCGTCCAGCAAATCATCAACTAAATCGTCTAACTTATTGATTATTTGGGTGTTGTAATTCGGGTGATTGGCATGGATGCCATCCGGTGCATAATTGTAAGTAAAGCGTTTTGCAGGTATCCCATTATCCGGCATGTGAAGATGCCAATGGTCATTTATGGAATTTGCCGCCCGTTGCACCAAAGGATGTGTTGAAACCCCTTGCGGAATCAAATGATGCGCTTCATAAGCACCATCGGTCACACCTACAATCTGACGAAATGTCGTTTTACCTCTAATTCTGAACTCAATTGTACCGTTTACCCGCTTATAACGTAAAGCATATTTAACGTTATTGTTCAGATTTTTGCTGATTAAAATGGCATATTTCGCTCCCGTACTCGACCAACCATAGACGGGAATCATCGCCCCAAAACTGAATGTTGCATTGACACCGTCACCCTCGATAGTGTACAGCACTCCATTGACCAAATCGCAAGGCTCACCAAGTGCGACAATCAACCCGCACACATCCAATGCCGTATGCAATGCTCCAACCGATAGGTTCCATTGCGCTTTCAAATATAAGCCAATTTTTCCAATTTTGGTTAAAGCATAGCCCGGATTGTCGATTACCCATTGCTGTTTTAGTAACGCATATTCTTCTGATATATTGGCGTAGCGGTATAGTCCGATTGTCGGGTCTAAAGTCATCGGGCAGCAATAACTTTGGGTTTCTGTGTAAATTTTGGCTACCAATCTCACTTCCCTTTTGGAATAATTACGCTTCACAAACAAAAGGTTATTCGCTGCCAAACGAAGTGTAATTATGGTCGCATCAAGTGAATGTCTATCAAAATTTTTCGCTTTCAAAAACTCAATAGTCGGAGCGATGTATTCAGGGTTTTCCTCCAACCATGCTAAGTCATTGGGTGCAATACCAGCTTCAAGCATAGCCACCAAATGAGGGTCATTCGGTGGCTGAATAATGTGTTTGTGGTTCGTTATAAATGAAGAAAATAAAAGCGTAATAATGAGGGTAAATGTGTGATACCTTTTCATTGTTTTGTTGTTAATCAGATGAATGAAAAAGGGCTAATCATGATGAAAAGCCCTGTTAGTCGTATTGAAAAATAGTTTGATTTAGTCGTCTTGAAGTTCTTCGATATATTCAACAAATTCCTTATCATGGAACTGTTTGATTTCCTCCCAAACAGCCGCTTGAAGTGGAAAATTCAAGAACTTTTTGATGTCATTCTCGATGCCTTCAAAGTAATCGAACTGTCCCAATTTTGTGGCAGTATAAACCAAGTACATTTGCATGATGACTTGTTGAATATAATTGCGTTCAATAGTGGTGATTTTTGAAGGGTCTTTGCCTTTTGTGAAGATGCCATTGAGTTGAGGCTTTTCGATAAGTGTATTGATAATTTTCTGGTAGCTGTCCCCCAATTGAATCAAGTGTCCGACTTGTCGGGAACGGTCATCATCCTGATATGACTTCGCAGCCAACCAAAAACCCAATACAAGAAAAATGGTCTGGATGATATCAAATGAGTGCTGTTGGAGCAGTTGCCATAACATACTCCAACAGTATAGCAGTTTTCGGGTGTTTGTACTATCCTTTGTAATCAGGAATATCCCGCTTGGCATTGGTGAGTACGTAACGTGGTACATATACAATTTCCTCGTCATCGCCACACCCGGCAGATTCCGGAAGGTTGGCTTTAAGGGCACTTGTCACACGCACACCGATGATTGCGAAATCGCCGTTTTCTAATTCAAAGACATCGGGGCAACCATTAGCTGCAATGCTTTTTTTACCTTCGGGCAATGTGTGTGGGTCAACTCCACAACGCTTTTTGATTTTTAATGTATCCATATTTTTATAACTTTACGATGATTACAAAACAGAACAGCAAGAATAGCTGTACTTTTGAGTGGCTAAAGTGAGGATAATTTTTGAGAGTTAGCCGCCTAAAAATTGCTGATGTTTGCATATAATTGCTAACTTAGCAATTCATAAAAATAGGTTACGATATGTCAGCAAAAACAACATTCGAAATTGGTGAGAATATTAGGAGATTGCGCGAGTTTAGGGGCTATTCACAGGAATATATGGCTGCTGAATTGAATGTCAGCCAAAGAACGTATAGCAATATTGAGAATGATAGTGGTAAGGTCAGCAAGAACCAAATTGAGCATATTTCAAAGATATTGGAAGTTGACCCTGTTTTCTTGTTGACGTACGATGATAAAGTCGTTTTCAAAAACGAACATTGCGAACAAGTCGGCATGTTCAACACCTATAATGCCGTTTCAAAAATTGAGCGTGAATTATTTGAAAAACGCATAGAAGAACTCAAAGAGGAAATTACATTTTTACGCTCTTTGATTAAACAACAGTATGATGAATAGCTGTACAATCGCGTCATTTTAGATATTTCCTTAGCCATAGATAATCAACTCCATAAAGTGTTGCATCTTCTAATTCAGCTAAACTTACTGCTTTTTCCTTCATCATTTTTGAAACAATATCAACAAACCCTTTAACCCTCAAATACATCAATTTCGACATTCCCTTTTTGCCAGATTCATTTTTCTTTCTGCTTATAAATTTTCGTAATCTCTGAATGAGCAAAGTTAATGGTTGCGTTTCACCAGTCTCATAGTACAACTTTATCAGAAGTCGGTCAAAAGATATGCGTCCTATTGTATCCTTGGGTTTAAAATCGCTGAACTCATACAGATTTTCTTCTGTTACGCTGTTATCAAAGGTATGCCTGAATAGAGTATTGGCTAATATCTCAGCTTGTTCCTGAAAACTCTCCGGGAGATGCGCTTTGTACGTGTCAATAAACTCTCTTACTTTCCACAAATCCTTTTTATCTATGAGCAAAGCGGTTATCATATTTTTGTAGCGTTGCCAACTTATCCGACTGCTATCCAAAAACACGCCTTTATCTTTCAAGTGGTTGTTGATTTCGATATATTTTTTAGCATATTCAGGTTTCCCGTTATTTATTTGTGTGACACAATAGTTTATTAAATAACCAAGTATAGATTTTTCGAGGAACCTACCAAATTTAGGATAACCGCCACTCACTATCTTTTCTACCAAATTATCCATGCCGTCATATTCTTCATGCAACAAGGCATCATAAATAAAGTGAAATATATCTGCCACCTCATTATTAGTGTGCATTTCATTTTCATATATTGGAACTAAAGCCATTAAAAAATCATCAAATTCACTTCTGGCATCCACTCGTTTAGCCTGAATCTCGGCATATATTCTGAGTTTATTTTCAACATAAAAAGCATCCAAACTATCCGAACATTGTTGCAAATACGCTGTGGTATCCTTTTCCTCCACCTTTTCAAATATAGCCCTCCATTGGTTGATTTTGAATTTGTTGTAATGGTGGTAGTAATCTCTGTTTTCATCAACATGGACTTCCATTTGTTTGAGTAGCCCTTTTGTCATTTTGCCCATCAATCCCTTTTCTACATAATAATCCATTAATATGGAATTACTCATTGCCGAATTGTTCATGGCATGTGAATAGACCAAAAACCTGTTGATTATTTTTAAAGCTTTGGCCGAATAATGCTTTAGTTTATCCAAAGTAACCTTCGACTCATCAGCAAATAATTCATTCAATACCACCTCTTTTTC
Organism: uncultured Saprospiraceae bacterium; assembly: GCA_938028705.1. Taxonomy (GTDB): domain Bacteria; phylum Bacteroidota; class Bacteroidia; order Chitinophagales; family Saprospiraceae; genus JAHDEO01. The sequence goes on from CALIZI010000433.1 coordinate 18,423, forward strand.
TAATCGCTTTTTACTGCCTCGATTTTTGATTAAATAGCGAATCAACTGTTTTTCGATAGCCTGATTTTTAAATTCTTCATGTTTTAGAAAAGTATTGAGTGTGTCTATATCATTTTCGGCTAACGAATCGATAAGCAGGTAGATTTTAGTTCCTTTCATAAATTACTTTTAAAGCATTATTTATTATTTAAATAGCTAAAAAACAATTTTATACAGTGGCAAATATATTAAAATATAAAATAACTTTTGACGTAAAATAGGAATAAAATGTATTGTCGGGCAAGCAATGTGTAAAGATATTTGCCAGCGCATTATGAATTTAAGTTCCGGCTATCCAATAGATTTTTATGCGGGATAATGTCGGATAAATTATTTAACAAAATTAGATACTATGATTTTACTATGCGGTGGTCCCGACTACGGTGCCTATTTTATGAGTGCCCTGACGCTCCTGTTTTTTATTGCCTTCGTAAGAGCAGCTCTTAGCTCCTCCGTTGTTGCCCGTTCAATGAACCAAGGCGGTTTGAGTGTGGAAGGCGTTGAGGTTGCTTCAGCAGAATATTACCAAGCAATGAAAGAGCAACTTGACACACATGGTATAAAAGGGTTGGCTACAACCATCAAAACGCTCCCCGAAGGTGGAGTAGGCAAGCCAATGAGAGAATATCTGCGTGTGAAGAAAGATGATGTTATTTTCTACGTCTGCACCTTCAGACTTGGCACCAGTCAGGTCTTTACTTATTGGCAAATAGCACCCAAAAATTTCTGGAGAAGGTTCTGGAGAATCATCCCCATTTTGGGCAATTTGATTATCGCAATGTTTATGCCCGTAACACTGTACAAAATTGATGTATCATCTGCGCTTAATGGCATTATTCAGGAAGATTTGAAAGCTGTCACCGCACAGTTTAGCCAGAATAAGGGCATTAGAGAACTGAATGATGTGGATTATGTACGAATGAATAAACTGTATTCCCGATAATCTTAGTTGATGGATAGAAGCGAATCACTCACTGCAAATTTCTACGCATGGGAAATGCGTGGTCGTGGCTGGATGTTATGGGATGAACCTGTTGATATTGAGCCAACTTTCTTTCCATTTTTCTATCATGATGTGCTTTACCCCGTCATCCAAGACAAGGGTGACGGGCGTAGGCACTCCTCTCTGAGTTGGGTAGTGTCCAAAATCTCTCAACTTATCCAACCAACACCTCAAGAACAAGAATTTACCGTTCCCGAAGAACCGCCGCCTTACTCTCCTCCGCAAATCAGTTCTTTAGTTGAGTTAAGCGTCCATTTGCCTAAAAATTGGAAAGGACGAGCAGAGGCATTTCATCAGTTTTTGTATTCGCTTGCCACTTCACGTATTCCTGTTTCTTTTGAAATTATTGGTACTGGTAGCGATATATATTTACATTTTACGACTGCCGATTTTCAAGCGAAATGGTTGTATGACCAACTCTATGTTCTCTTTCCAAATATCGCCATAGACGATGCTCACCCGAAGCTATTTGAACTATTCAACCCTGATTATACAGATGTACAATGTGTTGATTACGGACTGGCACAGGAATTTATGCGTCCCATTACTCCATTAAATCCTACCGCAATTACACTGAATATCGCTACTGCACTGGAAGGATTTACAGAAGGCGAACTTGGTGTCTTCCAAGTGATGACACAAGGCGCAGTCAATCCATGGACACCAAGTATTCACAGGTCAGTATCGGATGGTGGAAATGGGTCTTTTTTTATGGATGCACCTGAAATGCCACGCCTCGCACAAGAAAAAACGAGATTCCCTTTATGTGCAACCATTATCAGAACATTGGTGCAGACGAAAAATGAATATCGTACTCATCTATTGAATGAAAACATGATGAAAGCGGTTATATCCGGCTCTCGGTCACAGACCAATACCCTGATTCCAATGGTTGAAGTAAATTACCCCTCGCACATTCACGCTGTCGATATTTTAAGGCGGCAATCTCGCCGTTATGGAATGCTCCTCAACACCCAAGAACTCTCCAGCCTCATCCAATTTCCCACCGCCCAGCGTGGTAAATTAGCTGTCTCACAACGCACCGCCGTAGTCGCTCCACAAGCCCTGCAAAACAATAAAACGGTACTTGGTAATAATATCTATCTTGGCAAAGAAACGCCTGTAAGCTTATCCATAAGTCAAAGACTCCGCCACACTCATATTATTGGTGCGACAGGAACTGGTAAATCTACCTTGCTACTCAATATGATGATTCAGGATGTGATGCAAGGAAAAGGTGTAACACTCCTTGACCCACACGGCGATGTAGCAGATACCATACTCAAATACATTCCTGAAAACCGCATTAAAGATGTGGTGATTATCGACCCGTCAGATTCCAAGTACCCAGTTGGTATCAATATTTTAGCTGTGCAATCCGAAGCGGAAAAGATTGTACTGTCGGGTGATTTGGCAGCTATGTTCAAACGTCTCTCAACTTCATGGGGAGACCAAATGGACGCAATTCTCGGTAATGCCGTCAATGTATTTTTAGAGCATCCAAAGGGCGGTACACTCCTTGAATTAAGGATGTTTTTAACCGATAATAAATTCCGCAAAAAAATACTATCTGAAATTGACGATGCTTATGTAAAGCACTTTTGGGAACGAGAATTTCCGATGCTGAGAAAGAACGCCGTTGCACCGCTTCTCACTCGTCTCGATATATTCCTTCGTGCAAAAGTCATCAGAAATATGATGGGGCAAAAGAAAGGTTTGGATTTTCAAAAAGTTATCAACAGTAACAAAATTCTCATCATCAAACTCGCACAAGGCTTAATCGGTGAAGCGAACGCCTACCTCTTGGGGACGCTCATCACCTCAAAACTCTACCAAGCAGCCCAAAGCCGACAAACCCTTGACCAAGACAAACGAAAACCCTATTTCATCTACATCGACGAGTTTCAGAACTTTATCACACCGTCAATGGAATCAATATTATCAGGGGCGAGAAAATTCGGATTAGGGCTTGTCTTGGTGCATCAGGATTTACAACAACTTTTTAAGGTAGATGCCAAAGTTGGTAACTCGCTCATCTCGAATGCAGGAACGCGAATTTGCTTCAGAGTTGGTGAACTGGATGCACAGAAATTGAACAAAGGCTTTCATCATTTTGAGGTTGCTGATTTACAAAATTTAGGTGTCGGTGAAGCCATTGTTCGTGCTGACAGGTCAGATAATGATTGCAATATTACGACCTTTCTTTTGCCTGATATTCCTGAAAACGCAGAACAAATCAAGGGCGATATCATTGCCCACACACGCTCCAATTACAGCAACCAAACGAATGTTGATAAAGTCTTTAATTATGGCGGAAATGTTACCAACGAAAAACCGGAACCTAAACAAACCAAAGAATCACCTAAAACAAAAGAACCACCTAAACCAAAAGACCCACCACAACCAGAACCCAAAGTTGAAGTAAAAGGAGAACCCAAAGCACCTAAATCCGAATCAAAATCTCAAGCGGAAGAACCTACCCAAGACATCGACGAAGCCGCTGAAGCTTTCAAAGAAAAAGAACGCAAACGTGCTGAACAACGAGCACACACTCAACAACAAGAATTCATCCGAAAGACCGCTCAAGATTATGGTTTCAAAGCAATAATTGAAGAAGCAACGACCAATCCGGTAGGCAGAGTTGATGTCGGCATTCGCACTGATAAATTAAAGATAGCTTGTGAAATATCCGTCACCACACCACCGTCTTATGAACTCAAAAACATCCAAAAATGTCTCTCAAATGGCTACGATATTGTCGTGATGTGTTCGGAAGATGCCAAGCATTTAGCCAATATCAAAACGCTGTGTGATAAAGAACTCCCTACCTCTGCATATCCCAATGTCATTTTCGGTGATGCAAGAACATTGGTACAATTACTCAACAACATTTCCACACAAGAAAAACCACAGCAAAAGACCGTCAAAGGCTATCGTGTGAAAGTCAAATACTCCAACCTATCAGAACAAGACAAAACGACACAAATGAAAAATTTAGTGAGAACTATTTTAGATGCTCAACGGAAAAATAGAGATAAAAAGTAACACTAAAAACACGCTCTAAATCATAGATTTACGGTCATTTTTTCGTATTTTTAAACTACATTTTCACAACAAAATAGTACAATTATGAGCAAGAAAAATGTAGGTATTTGGATTCGCGTCAGCACCGACGACCAAGCCAAAGGAGACTCCCCCGAACATCACGAAAAGCGAGGGCGCATGTACGCAGAAGTCAAAGATTGGAATGTCGTGGAGGTTTATCATTTGGAAGGTGTGAGTGGTAAACAAGTGCTGCATCATCCCGAAGCACAACGCATGATTGAGGATGTGATAAGCGGCAAAATCACAGGTTTAATTTTCTCTAAACTTGCCCGTCTTGCACGCAACACAAAAGAACTCTTAGAGCTTTCCGATTTTTTCAGAGAACAGGAAGCCGATTTGATTTCATTGGAAGAAGCGGTAGATACCTCCTCGCCAAGCGGACGGCTCTTTTATACAGTCATCAGTGCTGTCGCGCAATGGGAACGAGAAGAAATTGCGTCGCGTGTTAAAGCATCCGTTCCCATACGTGCCAAACTCGGTAAACGTACTGGTGGAGACTCGCCACTTGGCTACAAATGGGTAGATAATCAACTGGTCATTGATGAAAAAGAAGCACCATTACGCAAACTCATTTATGAGCTTTACGCGAAAGAAAAACGCAAGAAAACCGTTGCAAGAATCCTTAATGAAAAGGGTTATCGTACTCGAAAGAATAACCTTTTTACTTCACAGAGCATTACCAAAATCATTCAAGACCCTGTTTCAAAGGGTTTGCGCCGTGCTAATTACACCACCTATAAAAACGGTAAAATGGTACGCAAGCCGGAAGAAGAATGGGTATTTACCCAAGTGCCTGCGATTGTATCTGAAGAACTTTGGGATGAATGCAATCGTTTGATGGATAAGCAAACCATCAAAAGGAATCGTCCGGCAAAACGTGTGGTTCATCTTTTCTCTTCTCATCTCAGATGTCATTGCGGTGGAAAGATGTATGTCCCAACGCACACACCGAAATATGTCTGCCGAGACTGTCGAAACAAAATTGCAAAGGATGACATGGAGAGTATTTTCCATGAGCAACTCAAAAGCTTTTTGTTTTCACAGAAAGATGTCGAACAGTATTTATCACAAGCTAAACGTATTCACACCGATAAGCAACGAGAATATGACAGCTTAAAGAAACAAGAGATAACACTGAAAACAGAGTTGAACAATATTATCAGACTCAATACAAAAGGCATACTGACAGATGAGGATTTCCCTGACCATTACAATCCCGTCTCAAAACAGCTATCACAGATACGGGCGAATGTGAGTGGCGTACAGGGTGAGTTGGATGGTATCAATCAGTACTTGCGTGATAACGATTTTATGCTCAATGAGGCAAAGGACTTGTATAGCCGGTGGCAACTACTTACCTTTGAGGATAAACGCTCCATAGTCGAACTCATCGTCAAAGACATCGTCGTCGCGAAGGATGAAATTGAAATTAACCTATTTTACGCACCAACGGCGAATCTCTCCCGCCACCCTCTCTTAAAAGGCGGTGAAATGGGTAACTATCCTTCTTGCTGAATTTATTTCAGCATCTCCCGAACGGTAGAAAACCCATGTTGCACAAAAGCGATAAACGTTTGTTTTTGAATAAGATACAGAGTTTTAGCTCACATTTAAACATCGTGCTTGTAGCTTGGGAGATACTGAAATAAATTCAGCAAGACGTTCTGGTTTGGGAGTGTGGTCGCGTTCGGAAACGTTTTGTCCTACCCCCACGTACTACAAGCACTTTTACATTTTACATTTATTATTTTACATTTTACATTTTTTTACTATATCATTTCTAATGATTATACACCAACATTACTCGTATGCCGGGTCCTGAAAAATTATTAACGAGGTCATTTTGTTGGATGCCTTGCTGTGTGGCGGGATTGTAGTACGCCATGAGGTAGCCTGTAAGGTGTTTGAATTGATGTTGGTAATTGATGAAAACTGTTGCGTTTTTTGCTGTCCAATTATAATAAAAAATCGTGTTTATGGTATCAAAAAAACCAAGTGGATAGGAGGCGGTAATGGCAGAAAAATTTGCCGTGTTCTCAAATCCGAATGGTGTTTCGTCGAAGCTCGCTAAGAGGTGTTCGGCGATTACATTGAGTCCGTTTCCGATGTCGAAGGTGTAATCTGTGCCGATATTGAGCAAGGTTTGATTGGTGAATTGACCGACATTTTTTGATTTGTGGCTGTGTGTTGCTTCCAACCAAAGCCCTACTTTTAAATCCCATTTTCCGTCGATACCGATTCTGTTTTCGGGTATTTTTTCGTGTTGATATTCAGGGAAACCTGTTAGCAAATCCATAGAATTTGCGGTTCGGTGGTGGTACGATACGGCGATTTCTCCTTTGGGAACGGGGTACTGTACACGTCCGCCGATTTCGGGTATTTTTCGGTTGGTGATGACCGCATCGAAGCCTCTTGTTTTTTCGTTGCCGTATAATGTCCACAGCCAAATATTCGCATTATTGAGAAAATAATATCTGCCGAGTGCGGCGTAAACGCCATTGGTCAATTGCAGCGGGTCGCGCGGGTCTATCTGATTGAACCATTGCATAGGTCGCAGCAAAGTAGCTGACCCGAAATCTATTTTTTGTAAGCCGATTCTAACTTCAAATTGCTTGTTGGTGTATCGCGTCCACAGGCGGTATGAGTTGAGGTCAATGTCGCTCTGGGCAGTATCAAAAGGATGAAATAATGAGCGTATTGATAAATTTGCAGAAGCCTCAAAATCAATGCTTTGGAAGCTATCTATCGGTATTTTGTACGACAATTCGGGGATGTATCTGCCACCAACAAACCAGCCCAAATCATTATCAGGACTAAAACTGGAAATGAACGAAATCTGCCCGTCAAATTCGAGTTTTTCTTGCGCGAATATGGGTATTGACAAGACTGAAAACAATATTAAATATATTTTTTTCTTCATCGAAAAATTCACTTCGTCAAAATACCGTAAAAGAAAAAACGGGTCAGTTCCATGATGAGTTTTTCTCCTGACGGATATATTTTATTGAGTTGCGGGTCCATGATTTTATTATTTATATCATTGAGCATGTAGATGATAAATTCCATTTTCAAATCGGCTCTGATAGCACCTTCTTTTTGGGCTTTTTTGAAATCTTTTATCATGGTTTTTTGCGCTTTTTGCTGTGCATTTTCCAAGAGTTTTAACATCTCCGGATTGTCGCTTTGGTAGATGTCTTTTAGAAATTCTTTGCTGATACCTTTGGAGCGTTCATATTTGAATTGAATGAGTTGTTCGATTTTTTGATGAAAAGAAATTTCCTGATTCATTATTCTGTCATAGCCCTCCTGCCCTTCACTTCTCAATTGCTCTATCATGGCTTCGACCAATTCATCTTTATTTTTAAAATTTCGATAAAAGGTCATTTTACTTACACCTGCTTCTTTGCAGATTTCTTCTACTGTCACTCTGCGTATGCCATGTTTCCAAAAGAGATTTTTTGCTGTTTTGAGTAAGATGACCTTTGATTTGCTTCCTACTTGTGCTTCCATATTCTTACCTTGTTACAAATGTAACATAAAGTTACGAATTTTGTTTTAATTTTGCAAATCGTAACATTTATTTATTTTTAATTAACCCCCAAATAAAGCGATAAGACTTGCCTTGTATTTTGAAAATACAAGGCAAGTTTTCGGCTATTATCACTCTCCAAACCGACAATTATTATCATTCAGAAAAACGGTAGTTGGTGGTAGTTGGTCATAAATCGGCTGTGTGAGGTCAAGGACTTGTTGTACTTCAAGGACGCGCGTCAATTCGCCATTTTCGTAAGTGATATAAACGACCTTCGTGCGCGATTGGCTCGACATGATGAGTTGTCGCATCTCGTCCAATGCCGATGCACACAAATTGCGCTCGCCAATCCCATGATTCGTAACGAAAGGATGCTCGGCGGCTACCGTAATTTCGCCTTCGCGTATCGTTCCCACCTTCAATATACCGCCAAGATGCGGAGTCTCCACCCAAGCGAGGTCAAGCTTGCCGTCTTGGTCGAGGTCATATACCGCAGCGAGGTTGAGCCACCTGAATGCCGTACCGATTTCCGGCACAAAAGCATACTCCGTCAAGCCCGTTTCTGTTAAGCGATATATCGCAATTCCTCCACCTAAGTTTACATCTGTGCGGATACAGATAAGTTCGGGAACATTGTCGTCATCCACATCTACCAAGCGCGGTGTGATGTCTTCAAACACCTGATTATCAGGTAATTGCAATTCCTTAAACCGTCCTTCGTGATATACCGCCAAGCCCGTTGCTTCCCATACATCGCCGAGTGTACCATGCGGATACATGTCCGTCGGGTCGGTGTATTGAGCAAATACGGTGGAATCGGTGGAGATAGCGATGCTTGCCTCCGGGAGTTGGTTGTAGTTTTGGATAAGCGAGTCTATGACTGCTTGTGGAGGTAAAGATGTGGGTGGAGTGGGGTCTTTTTTGCAGGCTTGGAGGGTGAGAATTAGAAGAAAAATAACATGAGAATACTTCATAATGTTTTATTTGTATTATTTAACTCAATTTTTGTATTTATTTTTTTAAATAAAAATATTATTAATATAAATATAATGCAAAAAATGTTATTTAAATGAACAAGTTTATCTGATTGGTTGACACTTAATACGATATTAATTTTACATAAAATGTAAGTAAGCCGTTTGGTAAACTTTTCAAGTTTACTAAACGTGGCTAGGGTACTGAAATTTATAATTAGCTAAAAATCAGATTCCAAAAGTGTCAAAACTTTTGTCGTTTGGATAAACTTGTCTTTAAATACGAAATTCCAACCAATCCAAATAATTATCTTGGTGAATGACTTGAAATGAGGCATCGGGATAATGCTTTGCCCAAGCTGCCGGAACTTTAGCTCGTCTTTTGGGCGACCATTTTATTTCATAGGCGTAGAGTTTCCCGCCGCGTTCTTCTACCCAATCAATTTCTTGTTTATCATAGGTACGCCAGAAAAAATTATTGACCAACATATTGTTGTAATGCTGCGCTTTGATGCGCTCGCTGATGATATAATTTTCCCAAAGTTGTCCGATGTCATTCCGTAATTCAATCGGATTATTATTGGAAATCAATGTATTACGTATGCCATTATCATAAAAATACCACTTGCTGCTTTTCGCAATTTCTTTCCGTAAATTCCGGCTAAAACCACCCAGACGATGTATGATAAACACCTTTGACAGCAAATCAAGATATTTATTCACCGTTTCTCTGTTCATACCCAATTGTTGCCCCAATTCAGTTTGCGATACTCCTCCGCCCACTTGAAATGCCAACAAACGCAACAAATCAAAAATTTTATTTGAATTTCTTATATTTTCATAAGCCAATATATCTTTTAATAAATACGACTGCAACATATCCCGTAGATACCGCACACGAAAATCGTTATCCTGTAAATGCAGTAATTCAGGATAATTACCATAAACCAAACGATGCCTCAAATTATCCGGTTTTTCTATTTGGTTTTCAATTTGTGATAATTCTTTTTCGGACAATGGAAAAAGTTGAAATGTTATTTTACGTCCTGTCAAAGGTTCGCCTGTATAATGCCCTAAATCAAATGCCGAAGACCCTGTAATGATGACCCGCAAATCAGCTATTGTATCCACCATCAATTTCAAAATCTTACCCACTTCCGGTATCTTTTGTGCCTCGTCAATCACCAACAATCGTTTGCCATCCAGAAAATTCAGAAAATTTGCCGTACTTCTGTTTTGCAATATTTTTTGAATGGTAAAATCTTCTCCATGAATCAATAAGGGCGTTTCATCAATTTGTTCTAAAATCTGATTCAACAATACCGTTTTACCAATGCGTCTTGCGCCTACAATGACGATAACTTTTCCCGGTCTCAGTTCCGAGAGAATGGTTTGTTGTATTGTTCTTGTTAAAATTTTCATAAATTCAGCGATTATATTCTCCGAATTTACGTAAATTCGGAGAATATAACAACCGAATTTACATTAATTTTGCTAAAAACTGGAAATTATAGTCATATTTAAAAATGTAGTGAACACTCCTAATTGAGTAATCACACAGAGAATGCAGAGATTTGATGATTAAGCCTCTGCGAACTCTGTTCAACTTGAAATTAAAGATTTGTCCTGCAGCCAGAAAAATCTCAAATCAGCATATCACCATATTTTTTAGTATATTTGTACAAATCAAACCTACAACAAATTATGATATATCGCTTACTAATACTCTCCATTTTTACTGCATTCAGCACGACTATTTTCGCCATTGATGCAAGTGTGAAATACGCGACATTCAAAGGTATAGAACAAGATAACTATATTGAATTATATTTTCATATCAAAGGAAAATCCGTCAATTTTGCACGACTTGAAGATAGTGCTGAGGAATTTTACCAAGCCGCTGTCGATTTGAATATCAATTTTTTACAAGATAATAAAATTATTCATACAGAAAATTATACGATAAAAAGTCCACAAATAAAAACGGCTACACCAAGCGGCATTGCGCTGATAGATATGCTGCGTTTGCCTTTGGCGAATGGTGCATACATCCTCGAAGTCAGCATGACCGACCGACATGAGGAAGCCAATGCTACTACCTTGAAAGCCGCTGTCAATATGGCGTATTCGGATGATGATATTGCCATTTCTGATGTGCAATTACTGGCTGATTTTGAAGCGACAGAGGAAGAAAATCACTACGTCAAACATGGCTATCTGTTGCGTCCTTTTACTTTCGACCTATATCCGAGTTTTGTGAAAAAACTGACTTTTTATACGGAAATTTATGGTACGGATACGCAACTGGAAGGAAAGTATTTGGCAAGGTATTATGTGCAGAAGGCAGGCGGGGAAGGTGAGCCGATTACGGGTTTGATGGGTTTTAAAAAACAGGAAGCCGCACCTGTGAATGTGATAATGGCACAACTCGACATTTCAACTTTGCCGGAGGGTGAATACGAATTGGTCATTGAAGTGCGCGATGCTGAAAATGAATTGATGCGAAGCAAGGCATTGAAAATCCGGCGGAGTTATCCTTTTGCGGATTCGGATTTGAAGGAGTATGAAAATATTGACATCGCAGGAACGTTTGTAGAAAAATTGGATAAAGAGCGTGTAAATATGTCGGTACGTGCTTTGTCGCCGCTGTTGGTGAAGGATGAAACGTACCTCCTCAATCAGATGCTACGCAAAAAAGATGACCTCAAAAAACGGAAAATGTTGTGTTATTATTGGACACGCATCAACGAGATTGACCCCGAAGAACCTTACGAAGAGTATATGGAAATTGTGGACCATGTCAATAAATTATTCACCACGGCTATGGGCAGAGGTTATCAGACCGACAGAGGACGGGTCTATCTGGAATACGGCGCACCGAGTGAAGTATTGAGCGAACCAAGCGAACCAAGCGCACCGCCTTACGAGGTTTGGTTTTACACCCGAACCCTTGATAATCAGTCGGATGTAAAGTTTGTTTTTTATAATCCAAGTCTGGCAAATGGCGATTTTGAACTCCTGCACTCTACCGCACGAGGCGAAATAACTAACCCGAATTGGAGAAGAACTTTATATAGTAAAATGCCTGCAAGTAATTCTGGCGTACCTGCTTATGGAAGTCGTGCAGGCAGGGTGTTTGGGGAATGGTAGGATTCATGGTACGCCAAGAGCAACCTTCAATTATCCGCATATTTAGCCCGCGAGTGAAAAACCGAATATAGATACCTGAAAACGATAATGCACAAATGTCGTATCGCTCAGACGCAAAGCAAGCAGAAGATAGTATGCGCTACGATGTCAGGCAAAAGCGTTTTTAACACAAAAAAAATACCTCGTTTTACGTACCTTAGCGTAGAAAAGTGTTGAAGTGTTGTAGTAACGAATCATCGTGAAATATTTTTTGACTACACTTCAACACCACAACACTTCAACACCACAACACTTTTTTAAAAATGAAAGAAACAGATATACTTGTGGTGGGTGCCGGTATTGCGGGATTGACCTTTGCATTGAAGACCGCCCACCGTCGCCCCGACCTTAATATTACGGTACTCACCAAGACGAACCGCGAGGAGAGCAATACGCGCTATGCACAAGGCGGCGTGGCGGCAGTATGGAATTTTGAGACGGATTCTTATAAAAAACATATTGCAGATACGTTGGATGCCGGAGATGGTTTGTGCGATGAGGACATCGTAGAAATTGTGGTGAAAGAAGGACCGGAACGGGTCAAGGAAATCATAGAATGGGGAACGCGATTTGACAAGCATGGTGCGGAGTACGACTTGGGGCGTGAAGGCGGTCATTCGGAAAATCGGATTTTGCATTATAAGGATTTTACGGGTTGGGAGATACTCCGGGCGATGCTCGAAAAGGCGAATACGATGCCCAATATTCATATCCACGACCATTATTTTGCCATTGACTTGATTTCACAGCACCACTTGGGACATGTGTTGACGCGGCTCAATACCAATATCGAATGCTACGGAGCTTATGTGCTGGATTTGGCGACGAATCAGATTGAAACGGTTTTGGCAAAAATGACGGTGGTGGCTACGGGCGGTGCCGGGCAGGTGTATCGAAGTACGACGAATCCGGTGATTGCTACGGGCGACGGGATTGCTATGGCATACCGGATGAAGGCACGTTTGGAAAATATGGAATTTGTGCAGTTTCATCCGACTTCTTTGTTCAATCCGGCGGGTGAAAATCCGGCGTTTTTGGTGTCGGAGGCAGTGCGTGGTTTTGGGGCAATATTGAAGAGCAAAGAGGGCGAGGAATTTATGCACAATTATGACGAGCGTAAGTCGCTTGCCCCGCGTGATATTGTGGCACGTGCCATTGATAATGAAATGAAAAAACGCGGTGACGAGTTTATGTGTCTGGATTGTCAACATCTTGATAAAGAGAAGTTTATGGCGCATTTTCCGACGATTTACGACAAATGTAAAAGTCTGGGTATTGATGCTTTTAAGGATTTTATTCCCGTTGTGCCGGCGGCGCATTATGTGTGTGGCGGTATCAAAACGGACGAAATCGGGGCAACCTCTGTCAAGAATATGTATGCCTGTGGCGAATGTACGAGTAGTGGTTTGCATGGTGCCAATCGTCTGGCTTCCAACTCTTTGTTGGAGGCGATGGTCTTTGCTCATCGCATTTATGAAGATGTGGTGGAAAAGATAGACGAACAGACCATTAAAAAAGGTATTCCCGACTGGAATGCAGAGAGTACGAGCGACCCAAAGGAAATGGTTTTGATTACGCAAAGTATCAAAGAATTGAAGGAGATTATGAGTAATTATGTCGGCATTGTGCGCTCCAATGTACGCCTCAAACGTGCCGCCGACCGCCTTTACCTCCTGTTCCGCGAAACCGAACAATTGTACATGAACACCACGCTCTCTCCCCAACTGATTGAACTTCGCAACCTGATTACTATCGGCTACCTCATCACCACTTCTGCTCAAATGCGCCGCGAAAGCAGAGGGCTGCATTATACTACTGATTTTCCCGATAAATTGGATTGGGTAGAAACGTTGTTGAGGTAGTGGAGAGTAAAGAGTGTGAGAGTGTAGAGTAATTACATTGTCACTCTCGCACTCGTCACTCTCTACTCTTACACTCTTTACTCTCCCACTCTCCACTAATTATGATTTACGTTTTTCTAGGCGGCGGACTTGGTAGCCTTTGCAGATATGGTATTGCAAAGGCTTTGCAACCTTATGATTATACCTTTCCTTATGCTACTTTGCTGGCGAATATTTTGAGTTGTATCGTCTTAGGATTTTTCGTGGCGTGGAGCCTGCGCGAGGGTGTGAATGATAATCTGAAGTTGTTTTTTATGGTCGGATTTTGTGGTGGCTTTAGTACCTTTTCTACTTTTTCCAGTGAAACTTTCCGCTTGTTTCAGGATGGACATTATGCCTACGGCTTGGCGAATATCGCAGTCAGTGTATTGGTGTGTTTGGTGGCGATTTATGTGGGTATTCGGATTGGAAAAGTATTTTTAAATATTTAATTTATTTATTTAAAAAAAAATAATTAAAATTATTTTATAATATTTTTAATATTAAAAATAAGTAATTTATAAATAATTTATTTTTTTTATTTAAAAATTAAAATAATCCACTTCAAATCCGCTGTCAGTGGCTGTTATTTTTTTCACTAATGGAAATTGAATATTCACTTCCTGCCTTTTTATTATCGAAAATTTATATACGTTGTTTTGGTATTTAAACGTATCTTTACCTTTAGTTTGTAATCTGTTTTCTACAAATTTTCGATGATTGGATAAGCGGGTATCAATAATATGGACAAGTTTATCTGATTGGTTGACACTTCATACGATATTAATTTTACACAAAATGTAAGTAAGCCGTTTGGTAAACTTTTCAAGTTTGCTAAACGTGGGCAGGGCACTAAAGTTTGTAACTAGCTAAATATCAGTACATTACTTCTCCGATAGCTATCGGAGACCAAACTTTTTGATTTTAGCAAACGGAGTATTTAAATTTTGTTTTGATTTTTAAAATCAGATTCCAAAAGTGTCAAAACTTTTATGATTTAGATGAACTTGTCATAATATGATTCAAAAAACCTTCTTTACCGACTAATGTTTGCGCGATGACTTCCCGGAAATTTTCATTGATTTCAAAACCGATGTGCGTCATCACCTCATCCTACATTTCAATCATCGGATAAAGTGGAGAAGTCACCACCAAATCCACCGATTGGTCGTCCAAAAGGCTCAAATCCTGCGCCCCCTTATAATGTACTTTGTGGGGTAGTGCTGTAGATGTAATGCTACTGAACCACTAAGCTCACGAAGGACACGAAAATCGAATATACGCAGAGTTCACAAAGTATTTGTAAGTATTTAATAATGAATTTCTTACACTATCTTAGTTTTCTTACTTCGTCTGTTCGACTTTCGTGTTCTTAGTGTCCTTCGTGGTTAGCAGCATTACATGTGTAGCACTACCCTTTGTGGATACTCGTCATTTTCAAAGATAGTAAAAAAATTACGCTACATTTATTTTTATTTATCTTTGTCATTATGAATAAAAAGGAGTTATCCATTGCCATCTTGGCGATTGTATATAGTGTCGGAATTATTGGGATTAAATTTAATGTATTTAGAGATATTTTGTCGCTCACCCCTTTGAATTTATTGTTTTCACTGGCTGTATTACTTTGGAATCACGAGGACTGGAACGGAAGATTTGTAGTGGCGATTACAGTAGTTGCTCTGGCAGGATTTTTCGTAGAAGTGGCGGGTGTACAAACAGGTGCGATTTTCGGAACATACGCTTATGGCAGCACACTTGGTTGGAAATGGCTCGACGTACCACTCGCTATGGCGGTCAATTGGTTGATATTGGTATATTGTGCAGCGGCGGCGGTCAGTCGGCAGACATGGCATATCGCTATCAAGGCACTCATTGGAGCAGTGCTAATGGTCAGCATGGATTTTTTGATTGAACCCGTAGCCATACAATACGACTTCTGGCATTGGGCAGGCGGCGAGATTCCCATTCAAAATTATATGGCATGGGGCATCATTTCTTTTGTATTATTAATGCTGTTTCATCGGCTTGTACCTCTTATTCACAATACAGTAGCTATCGCTTTACTGATATTTCAAATTGTATTTTTTATTATTTTATAAAAAATATAATTTATAATTTTATCTTATTTAAAATACAAATATTTAAAAATCAATAATTTTACAATACAAATAATTCATTTCACATATTTAAATTTTCTCAAAAAGTAATCAATACTTTTTATTCGATTTTTAAAATGAACTGCCCCTAGTAGCGGCTGTCTTTAGCTCCGATAGCTATCGGAGAAAAGGTTTGAAAAACCTTTAACTCGCGTATATTCGCGCTAACGTGAATGCTCCCTTACGGTCGTGGGCAGCTAAAGACAGCCCGTACTATCAGTCACTTTGGGCAAACTTAGACGGATAAGCATAAATGCACATAAAGTGCTGATATTTATATACTTACTAATGTCGATAATATGCTACGTTTAGTAAACGGAGTCTGATATTCAACAGATTATGCCTCATTGGAAAATTAAAAAAAACACAGTAGAATCAATCAAATTACAAACTCGTCCGCCCTTTGTCGTCGGTCGTTCACCGTCCAATATTATGACTATAAAAGAAGCACAACAAATCGTAGATGAATGGATAAACACCATCGGAGTACGCTACTACAACGAACTCACCAATACTGCTGTTCTCATGGAAGAAGTAGGTGAAATGGCACGACTTATGGCGCGGATATACGGCGAACAATCCTTCAAAGACAAAACAAAGGAAGTCACTGCCCAAGCCGACCTCGCCGACGAAATGGCAGATGTCCTTTTTGTACTCATCTGCCTTGCCAACCAAACGGGGATTGACCTCACTCAAGCCCTCCAAAAAAACCTTGACAAAAAAACCAAACGCGATGCCCGACGACATGCTAATAACGAAAAACTTAAATGACAATGAATATTCAAAAAATAGCTGACATTATTTCCGCCGATTTTCTGCACGATACTATTTATCCTGCCGATATTTCACAGCTATTATTTGATAGTCGTAAGGTCTCTTTGCCACACAGGTCGCTGTTTTTTGCTATCAAAGGTACACGCCACGACGGACATGATTATATAGAAGATGCTTACGCGAAAGGTATTAAAAATTTTATTATAAATAATAAGAAAAATATAAATATTTTTCCTGATGCCAATTTTTTACTCGTTAAAAATCCCCTCGAAGCCCTCCAAACTTTAGCTCAACACCACCGCCAACAATACGACCTCAAAACCCTCGCCATTACGGGCAGCAATGGCAAAACCATCATCAAAGAATGGCTCTACGAACTCCTCCGCGAAGAGCATAATATTGTCCGCAGTCCGAAAAGTTATAATTCACAACTTGGCGTACCCTTGTCTGTTTGGCAGATAAATGACGGGCATGATTTGGGGATATTTGAAGCAGGTATTTCGCAAGCGGGTGAAATGGAAAAACTGGCGCACATCATTCAGCCTGATATTGGAATATTAACCAATATCGGCGAAGCTCACAGTGAAGGTTTTTCGAGTATGCAAGAAAAATTAAGAGAAAAACTTAAACTCTTTTCTTCCTGCCATACTATTATTTTTAGAAGTGATAATGAATTGATTAACAAAGAGATAAGCAAGATGTCTGACACTTTCAAAGTGTCTGACATCTCACCCGAAGTGTCTGACATCTGGACTTGGGGCAGAAATAAAAACGCGAATCTGCACATTACAAATATTGATAAAAAAAACGGTCATACCACACTTTATGCCACTTTGAATGATGCGCCAAACAGCGAATCTATCTCCATAGAAGTGCCTTTTACTGACGATGCTTATCTGGAAAATATAGCACATTGCTGGGCGGTGATGTTGTATTTTGGATACGATAACAGCACGATTGCTACGCGCATGAGGGAGCTTCAAGTGGTGCCTTTGCGCCTTGAACTCAAAGCCGCTGTCAATAATTGTACGCTCATTAATGACAGTTATAATAATGACCTCAACTCACTCGAAATCGCGCTGGATTTTTTGGTGCAGCAAGGCGGTGATAGGTCGGCTACGCTAATTTTGTCGGATATTTTACAGAGTAATTTGCCTGCCGATGACCTCTACACACAAGTTGCGCGATTGGTAAAAGACAAAAACGTCAAGCGATTTATTGGTGTCGGAAATGATATTTTAACGATTCAAAAATACCTACCCGAACAAGTTGAGACAGCGTTCTATTCTACGACTAATGACTTACAGAAATATTTTTTAAAAATCGAATTTAATCGGGAAAATATCTTGCTCAAAGGCGCACGCGATTTTAAGTTTGAGCGCATCGCACGTCTGCTCGAACAGAAGGCGCACCGGACGGTTTTGGAGATTAACCTCAATGCGCTCACACACAACCTTAATGTATTCAGCCGCTACCTCAAGCCCACTACTAAGGTCATGGCAATGGTCAAAGCGGCGGCTTATGGAAGCGGCAGTTATGAGGTGGCGCGGCTGCTGGAATTTCAACAGGTGGATTACCTCGCGGTGGCTTATACCGATGAAGGTGTGGAACTACGCAAGGCAGGCATTCAACTCCCAATATTGGTACTGAATCCTGAAGATGCGAGTTTTGATACGCTCATTCGGCATGGGCTGGAGCCGGAAGTGTATAGTTTGGATATGTTAGAAAAGCTAACTAAAGTCATTCATTATCAGAAAATTACGAATTACCCGATTCATTTAAATATAAATACAGGCATGAATCGTCTTGGATTTGAAGCGGAACATATTGATGAATTAGTACATTTTTTAAATAAAAATAATACGGTAAAAGTCGCGTCTGTTTTTTCTCACCTTGCAGGTAGCGACGATGCCCGATTCGATGATTTTACCCGTCAACAAATCAATACTTTTGAATCTTTATATCAAAAAATAAATCTATTTATCCAAGACACACCGATGCGTCATATTCTCAATTCGGCGGGCATCGTGCGCTTCCCCGATGCTCAAATGGATATGGTACGATTGGGTATAGGATTATACGGAATAGGCTGTGCAGAAATCCAACAAGACCTCGACATGGTGAGTACCTTAAAAGCCAGTATTTCGCAAATAAAAACTGTACACAAAAATGAAACGATTGGTTATAATCGTGCCGGAAAAGCAAGCCAAGATATGCGTATTGCCACCGTCAGTATTGGTTATGCTGACGGCTATTTGAGACAATTAGGTAATGGATGTGGCAGCGTCATCATCAAAGGCAAAGAAGCCCGTACTGTGGGCAATATATGTATGGATATGTGTATGGTCGATGTAACGCATATACCCGAAGCGGATGTAGGTGACGAGGTGATTATTTTTGGAAAAGAAAAACCCATACAACAACTCGCCGATGAATTACAAACGATTGTTTATGAGGTATTTACTAATATTTCGGGGCGTGTAAAGCGGGTGTATTTTCAAGAGTGATTTTTTGGAACCACGAAGCACACTAAGGACACGAAATCGAACTAACGTGAAAGGAAACTAAGATTACTGAAGAAATTCCTTACGATGCCTTGTGTTCTTCTGCATTAGTTCGATTTTAGTGCCTTTAGTGTCCTTTGTGGTTCAATCAAGACTGTTGTATGACTTCCATTATGGTACGAAAAGCAACGTATTTATCGCGGTATTTTTCAGTGTGGTCGGCTTGTAATTTTTTAGCGTGCTTATCTTGGTATTCTCGGAATTTTTCCATGCTTGGCGACAGGTATTGAATGGCAAAAGTGACACCCTGTTTTTCGTCTTCACCGAGTATGCGCGACATTTTATATGCTGTAAATAAACCCGTATTCATCACATCAGGAATATGTGTTTGCCGCATCCATGTTTCCCAATCTTCTCTGAATGGAGTCATTATTTTTACCGTTACATTATATAGTATCATAGTTTTGTTTTGTATTTTTTTAATAAATATAGGAATGACCGCTACATTATATGAAGTGCAAAAATAGGCAAATGAAATGAGTAAAAGAAAATAGCAGTTGGCGTACAGTACATTTATTGAAAAAAGAAAATATGTAGTCCTGCCATCGAAATAAAAAGACTATCCCCCGCGATTTCCGCAGAGGATAGTCTTTTCTATCAACCAAGATATATGGAATTTAGAAGTTCAATCGACCAAACCCAATAGTGCCTGTGTAGTAATAATCCCAAGCAGTAGAACTGGCATTATCTAACCATACATTAGGCGCGGCGAAAATGTAAGACGCACCGGATGAGCCAATACTTTGATAAACAGGATGTACATAAACATCAAAGTCCGTCACAAACCAACCGTCAGTACCATACAGTGCGAGTTGTCCCCATTGGGCTTCTACCCAGCTCACTGCCTGACCCGAAATATAGCTTCTAAAAAGATATATATCCCAGTCACCTTTTTCGCGGTCATCACCCAAATTATCCAATTCATACCAGCTATGCGTCGAAGTACCCAAGTTTGACCTAAAGCCCAATCTCGCATATACCGTAGCATCAGTATCGTTATGGGTTTGTGTACCTGTGCGAGTACGAACAGAAGAAAACCACTCTGTACTTACACCACGATTTTCCAATTGCTCCGTTGTATTGAGGCTGGCAACGTAGTCATCCACCATTTTTCCCCATTGCTCTTCCACTTCTTCGGCGGTCATGTCGCTACTAAAGCGAGCATGTAACAAAGGCTTTTCTGCCACAGCACCGTCTGCAATGGGCGATGTGGTATTATTGGCGTTGTTGGTGGTACTTTTAAAACCTTCTTCAGTGCTTGTTTCTAAGGTATCAATCGTCGAAATCAAGGTTTCTTGTTCGCAGGAGGTCATCAGAATTGAAACTGACAGGATAGCCAATAGGCTCAAAAATCCGAATTTTAATTTTAGAATGTTCATAATTAAATTTTAATAAAATGTTGAATAAAAAATTATTGAATACTAAAACCGGATGGAGAAATACATAAGTCGATATGCTCATTGTAATCAAGCTGAATATTGTAAAAAAAATGATGCGTTTGTGTTCAGTTTTACATGAAGCTAATGACTCAACATTGTATTTATTTCATTCGCGGTTAAAAAAATAATCAGTGTTTTCGTTGTCGGATAATGTAGTGATTCGTGATATATGTTTCATCGTTAAATTGCTAGATGGTTTTATTGTTCTTTGAGTTTATCAAACTAATCACGAATCAACTAATTACTAAAATAGGTATGTATTGTTTGCGATTATATATCCTTGTTCGATTCAAAAAGTCACCTTGTTGTTTTATTTTTTTTGATGAATGAAATGAAAAACGGACATAGATACCTGAACCCCGACAGCTGTACGGGGTAAGGCAAAATATCGTATCGTCAAATATGGAATGCGAAAGAGGGTATCTTGGGAAAATGTCCGTCACAAAACGTTTTTTAATATAAAAAAGACCTCGTATTCTGTTTTTTTTGAATACCATATCTATTTTTTTTGGAATGAAATTATTGGGCATTTTTCGTCTGAAAGGTAGTGGCTACGCTATGTCGGATGATGTAATTGATGTAATTAAAATCTATTGAATGGAAATTATTAAATATTTTTCCGCTTAATAGTAGCAAAAAATTCGTGAGAACTTGTATTTTTGCTTTTTAATCCATTTCGATTACAATACAAACCTACAACATCCAGTATATGAAATTTAGCACCTCGTCGTCCGACCTGCTCAAACAACTTCAACTTGTTGGTGGTGCAATCGGTTCCAATCCTGTACTGCCTATATTGGAGGACTTTTTGTTCACCATTGACGGCAGCAAACTCACCATTGCCTCTACCGATTTAGAAACTTCTATTACGACACAACTGGAAATACAATCGGATAAGAGTGGTAGTGTAGCTATTCCTGCAAAAATCTTGTTGGATACGCTCAAGGCATTGCCCGAACAACCGATTACCTTTAATGTGGATGATGAAAGTTTTGCAGTAGAAATCACCTCTGCCTACGGCAAATATAAACTCGCCGGAGAAAATGGTGAGGACTTCCCGCGCATTCCCGAACCGGATGAAGTGGATAGTATTGAACTGCCCTCTGCCAGTTTGAGCAAGGCGATTAATAAAACGCTTTTTGCGACGAGCAGCGACGAATTGCGCCCTGCCATGACAGGCGTGTATTTTCAAGTGGATTTCAGTAAAGTCACTTTCGTAGCTACCGATGCACATAAGTTGGTCAAATATGCTTTTGAAGATGTGAAGAGCGATGTCTCTACCTCTTTTATTGTGCCTAAAAAAGCCTTGAATCTGCTCAAAGGCGCACTGCCTTCGGGCGGCGATGTCAAGGTATCGTTCAATAAAGCCCACGTGTTTTTTGATTTTGGCGATGTCAATATGTCTTGCCGTTTGATTGATGCGCGTTATCCCGATTATAATGCAGTGATTCCGGTGGACAATCCGCACTTGCTGACACTCGGACGCGGCGATTTTCAGAGTTCGCTCAAACGAATTGCGATTTATGCCAATAAGACCACCAATCAGGTCATCCTTAATATCAATGACAGCAATTTAGATGTCTCCGCTCAGGATTTGGATTTCTCTAATGAAGCCAGCGAAAAAATGACTTGCACCTACACAGGTAGTGACCCCTTGACGATTGGTTTTAATGCCAAATTTCTGGTAGAAATGCTCGGCGTACTCGAATCCGACGAAATCAAAATGGAACTCTCGACTTCTACTCGTGCCGGTATTTTATTGCCTGCCGAAGCTGAGGAAAACGAAGATATTTTGATGCTCGTGATGCCTGTAATGTTGAGTAACTGATAAATAGTGATTAGTGTGGTTGATTAGTGATTAGTTCGATAAAATAGACTATGAACCACCAACTATGAACTAATGAACTTGAACACTTTTAAAGCAATTATACATACACAGACTGGCTAATACCAAATTTTATAAAACTCAAAATTTAGAAAGGACAACCAGATGGTTGTCCTTTTACTTTTTTAGCCCAAGTTGAATATCATGGAATGATGCGGATTATCGCAATCGGCGATTTTTGGAACAAATAGATGAAAAAGAAGGCATGTTTAGATTTGCCGTAAAAGTAGTTGACACTTTTTCACGCAGAGAACGCAGAGGTCGCAGAGATTTGATAACTAACCCTCTGCGACCTCTGCGTTCTCTGCGTGATTTACTCAATTTGGAACCTATGCTACATGGC
>CALIZI010000434.1 GCA_938028705.1 uncultured Saprospiraceae bacterium
CTACCCAAGATACGATTTATTTTTTGCTCAATCAAGGCGCAGAAATGTGAGTTTATCGAGATAAATGACCATTTCCGTAACGCAGAGTGAGCGAAAAAGAACGAGTAGGTTGGGTAGGGTATTTGTTGCGAGTTCCCTTAGGTAATTTCACTGATTTTCAATTGATGATAAAATTTTTTAAAATAATTGACAAGTTTATCTGATTAGTTGACACTTCATACGATATTAATTTTACACAAAATATAAGTAATCCGTTTGGTAAACTTTTCAAGTTTGCTAAACGTGGGCAGGGTACTGAGATTTATAATTAGCTAAAAATCAACACTTTACTTCTCCGATAGCTATCGGAGAGCAAACTTTTTGAAGTTTAGCAAACGGAGTATTTAAGTCTTGTTTTTTAAAATCAGATTCCAAAAGTCAATGTGTTCGCCAAATTGGGTATTCAGTGTTTTTTGATTATTAATAAAATTAAATTATAATTTGTATTTAATTAAAAATAAATTATTTACAAAAATAAAAATAAACAAACTATTCACGTTCAATTTGTAATTTTTAATTTGGCGAACACATTGAAAAGTGCCAAAACTTTTATTATTTAGATGAACTTGTCAATAATTTAAATAAAAAATAATTCACTATTCTAAGTCTAATTAAACATTTGGTAGTGCTATAAATGTAATGCCCTTACTTGCCTTGCATTTTGGAAATGCAAGGCAAGTTGCCCAACTTTCAGCATTACATTTGCAGGACTACCAAATATTTCTCTACAAATTTAATTAAAAATTATTTTATGGAATAAAGGACGCACTGAAATATAGCCGTTTTTAAATTAATTAAAATCATTTTATAATTTATTTATTCTTAAAAATTATCCCGATAACTATACGGGATATAAATATTTTTTATTATAAAATAATTTAAAATTGTCCTTATTTCAGTAGAACCAACAAAAAAACCGGAAGCCACATCGTGACTTCCGGTTTTTCTATGATAAGGGCAAAGTTACTGCCCGTTATTTTGCTATCGTACCAATTACGGTGTCAATTTCGTAAATGGTTTCGCTTGAATAACTCCTTTGGTATTGACTACTTTGATATAGTACAATCCGCCAACTAAGTCATTCACATCTATTCTGTATGTATTCAATCCTTTGGCTGATGCCTCTTGCAAACTATGTAGCACTCTACCGCTGTTGTCGATGATTTGAATGAATACGCTGTCATCTTCTTCGGCAGTATAATCTACATTCAGCATACCTGTAGTCGGTACAGGATAAAGTTTGATTTCCTGAATATCTGTGATGATGGTCGTATTAAATGAAGCATCATCTTCAAGTTTCGGACAATCTACACGAGTAATATCCACAGGATTACTCAAGGCATAACAATCGGCTGTAATATCGGCAACGTTATCACCCATATTGGCATTGGAGATAGCACCGTTCCACGAAATGGAATATACAGTACATACACCTATACCTGCACCATCGAGGTCAGGTGTTGCAAATAGATTCATACCTTGTGCAACAACACCCGGAGAAAGAATCTGTCCGCTAGCTTTGTCTGTAATCAACCAACCATCGTTGGCACCAAGCTGACTGGTACGTGTAAAGTTGATGACATCAGGATCAGCATCATTTACACATATCGTCGTCTCATCGGCTGCCGTAATAATACCGCCGGATGCACATGGCACCGCCGTATCACAATCAGGATCTACGATAATATCATAAGTGATTCGACCAAATCTGACGGAATACTCTGTACCCGCAGGCGCACCTGCTCCCGGCGAACCGGCAGAGACTGGATTTTGGTCTTGTGTATCAATAAATCTCAATTTCCAATTTCCACCACCGGAAGCCTGTGTCGGAACAGAAGCTGCAGGGAGTAAGAACTGGAATATTGCGTCGTTACCACTACAAGTCACAACCGGAGCCATGAATGGAGGGAATACATTGCCTGCAGGGTCAGTTACCTCAACGACTACATCTCTTTCGCAGGAGTTGCCCTCCGGACGGAAGAAGAAGTCTAAGATAACGGTATTGACAGTTGCATTTGGCGGTACACCCGGGTCGAAAATCAAAATACTATCACTTTGATTATACCCTGCATTATCTGTACCTGCACCTACAAATACATCTTTATCTGTTACTAATATAGCATCTGTCTCTAAGTTTTGCTCATTGACCGTAACGCTTTGCTCGCAAGCTACCGTATTACCACTTGGGTCGGTAAATGTCCAAGTAATGATAGTTGTACCAACAGGATAAGTGTCAGAAGCATTGCCGGAACTATTATAGCTATTAGAAGCTACTGTACCGTTTTGGCAATCTGTAAAGTCCGTACCAAACATTGGTACAGGAATCGTAACAGAAGCCTCACATTCACCCGGAGGTCCGTCAATTTCAATAGCCGGTGGACAAGTGATGAGTGTCGGTGCTTCATTGTCTCTGACCGTTATATCAAAGGTACATGTTGCGGTATTACCTGCTGCATCACTAACTTCAACGGTGACTTCTGTTGTACCGAGTGGGAAGGTACTACCCGAAATGTGGCTGCTACTTGTAACAGTAGCTCCCGGACAGTTGTCAGTGACAGTTGCTGCACTCCAAGTAACAACAGCGTTACATGAACCTGCATCAAAGTTGACAATAATATTGTCAGGGCAAGTCACCACAGGGGCTTCATCATCTTCCACTGTAATATCAAAGCTACAATCAATCATGTTGCCCGCAGCATCTGCAATGACATAAGTAACGGTAGTTGTACCCACAGGGAAGAAGTCTCCCGGCTCATGTGTATTACTGACAATCATTGCACCGCAGTTGTCATTAGTGACCGGAGGTGTCCATGTAACATTGGCACCGCACATACCCGGATCGGTAAAAGCAGTAATATCATTAGGACAAGTCACCACAGGTGTACCTGTATCTGTAATGGTAATGGTTTGGACACAGGTGGCTGCATTACCTTGTGCATCTGTAAATGTCCAAGTCACGAAAGTTGTACCCACCGGATACAAGCCCGAAGCATTGGAAGTACCTGTGTAGCTATTGGTAGCAACAGTCACGAAACAATCCGTAAAGTCCGTACCAAATATAGGTTCAGGAATGTCGATTTGTGCAAAACAATCACCATCGACACCATCTACGGTCACATCTGCCGGACAATTGACGATGACAGGCGTAGCACATCCGCCCGGACTGCCGACTGTGGCATCGTAAATAAGGCGACCAAATCTGACAGAATACTCGTCTGCACCTGCATTTTGGTCATTGGTATCTCTGAATCTGACGACCCAATCCGCAGGCGCACCTATGGTAGAACCGGTTGGAAGGTTGAGGGTTTGTACGTGTAATTGTCCTGCACCGATACAGGTTGCAAAGAGGTTGTTATATACATTCGTATTGCCCGCAGGGTCAGTGACTTCTATCTCAATTTCACTTTCACAAGAAGCACCATCAACACGGAAGAAGAGTTGGAGGGTAGTATTGGAAAGTACAGCACTTGCCGGTGTACCCGGATCTGTAAAGGTATATGTATTATTGTCAGCAAAACTTTCTGTATCAGCCGAACCAACAAATACATCGCTATCGGAAATCAAAGTAATGGTTTCGGTTGTTGCTGCACCAAGACATTCTTCTACGACTACATCAAAGCTACATTCTACGGTATTACCTGCCGCATCAGTGGCAGTATAGGTAACAGTTGTCGTACCAATCGGGAAGGTATCGCCTGAAGTATGGCTGCTGCTTGTGATACTTGCTCCCGGACAGTTATCTGTCAAGGTTGGTTCTGCCCACGTTGCCGGAGCATCACAAGTAGTCGGTGTAGTAAATACGAGTACATCAGCCGGACAAGTCAGCATAGGAGCTTCATTGTCTTCTACTGTAACAGTGAAGCTACAAGTCGTCGTATTGCCACCCAAATCAGTAATGGTATATGTTACCGTAGTCATTCCAATCGGGAAAGTATCACCGGAATTATGTGTAGAAGTCAATACCGGACCCGGACAGTTATCAGAGAAGGTAGGCTCTGCCCAAACGCCAATACCGTCACAAGTACCCGCCGATGTACTCACTGTAACATTAGCCGGACAAGTAATCATCGGTGGTGTATTATCTACTACCGTAATGATTTGTGTGCAACTTGTCTGATTGCCTTGTTCGTCGGTAACAGTCCATGTAACAATGGTCGTACCTACCGGATATAAACCGGAAGCATCAGATGTACCTGTGAAGTCATTGACAATAGTAGCGGGGAAACAATCGGTGAAATCCACGCCAAATTGAGGAACAGGAATGTCCACAAATGCACCACAAATATCATCTTGCGAAACAGCATCTACATTAGCCGGACAATTCACAATCATTGGAATGGCACAACCGTCTTCACCTGTCATTGCCTCGTAAACGATTCTACCAAATCTGACAGTGTATTCTACGCTGCCTGTATTTTGGTCATTATTATCTCTAAATGATACTATCCAACTTCCGCCTGCAACAGTGGATGCATTTGGTATAGAGATAGTGGTCGAATATAATCCGCCTGCAGGACCGTTACATGAAGCAAATAAATTGCCATATACAGTAGCATTGCCCGCAGGGTCGGTCACTTCTATTTCTATATCGCTTTCACAAGAAGCACCATCAACACGGAAGAATAATTGAACGGTGATATTACCAATACTAGCTCCCGTAGGACTTGGATCTACAAATGTATAAGGTACATTATCTGCAAAACTCTCTGTATCGGCTCCACCGACAAATACGTCTTGGTCTGAAATCAATGTAATGGTTTCAGTAACGCCTGTACCGGCACATTCTTCTACTACTACATCAAAACTACATTCAACCATATTACCCGCATCATCTACGGCAGTATATGTTACTGTTGTAGTACCAATCGGGAATACATCGCCGGAAGTATGGCTGGCACTTGTGATAGTAGCTCCCATACAGTTATCCGTCAACGTAGGTTCATCCCATGTAGCGGCTGCATCGCATGTACCTTGTGTGGTAAATGCCGTAACCGTTTCAGGACAAGTCAAGACCGGAGGTACG
Organism: uncultured Saprospiraceae bacterium; assembly: GCA_938028705.1. Lineage (GTDB taxonomy): Bacteria > Bacteroidota > Bacteroidia > Chitinophagales > Saprospiraceae > JAHDEO01. The sequence goes on from CALIZI010000434.1 coordinate 5,063, forward strand.
GTATCTTCCACAGTAACGGTGAAACTACAAGTCACTGAATTGCCTGATAAATCAGTAACCGTATATGTCACCGTAGTTGTACCAAGCGGGAAGGTGCTGCCCGGTGCAATATCAGAACTGACTTGAGGTCCGGGGCAGTTGTCTGAATAGACAGGATCATCCCAAGTGACTGCTGCATCGCAAGTTCCTTCATTGGTACTCACTGTAATATTAGCCGGACAAGTAATCACAGGTGGTGTATTATCTACTACCGTAATGACTTGAAGGCAAGTAGCTGTATTGCCTTGCTCATCAGTGACCGTCCATGTGACTACGGTTGTACCTACCGGATAAAGACCGGAAGCATTATCTGTGCCTGTAAAGTCATTGACAATAGTAGCATCAAAACAATCCGTAAAATCCACACCATATTGAGGTATTGGAATATCTACAAATGCACCGCAAATATCATCTTGAGAGACGGCATCTACATTCGCCGGACAATTGGTAATGATAGGCGTAGCACAACCGTCTTCACCCGTCATTGCCTCGTAAACAATTCTACCAAATCTGACAGTGTATTCTACACCACTTGCATTTTGGTCATTGGTATCTCTAAATTCTACTAACCAATTGCCACCCGCAGCAGTAGATGCGCTGGGTATAGTAATCGTAGTATTGTATAATCCACCCGCAGGACCGTTGCAAGATGCAAATAAATTGTTATACACATTGGCAGTACCCGCAGGGTCAGTCACTTGTACTTCAATTTCACTTTCACAAGAAGCCCCATCAACGCGGAAGAATAATTGAAGGGTAATATTACCAATAGTAGCTCCCGTAGGACTTGGGTCTGCAAATATATAAGGTACATTATCTGCAAAACTCTCTGTATCGGCTCCACCGACAAATACGTCTTGGTCTGAAATCAGGGTAATCGTTTCAACTTCACCTGTACCTGCACATTCTTCAACGATTACATCAAAACTACATTCAGTCGTATTACCTGCGGCATCTACTGCCATATAAGTAATGGTAGTTGAACCAATCGGGAAGACATCACCGGAAGTATGGCTGGCACTTGTGATAGTAGCTCCCATACAATTATCGGTGAGTGTAGGTGTAGTCCATGTTGCGGCGGCATCACAAGTACCCGGCGTGGTAAATACTGTAATATCTTCAGGGCAAGTCAAGACCGGAGCCTCTGTGTCCGATACAGTCACATCAAAGCTACAACTGACCGTATTTCCGGCAGGGTCAGTGACGGTATATGTTACCGTAGTTGTTCCCAATGGGAAAGTATCACCGGAATTGTGTGTACTGGTAATGGTAGCTAAAAGACAGTTATCTGTATATTCGGGTGGCGTGGGCCAAGTCACTACTGCACCACATATTCCGGGTGTATTGCCTACATTAATATCGGCAGGACAAGTAATTACCGGAGCTTCATCATCTGTAATGGTAATAGTTTGCAAACAGCTTGTTGTATTACCTTGCTCATCTGTTACTGTCCATGTAACAATGGTTGTACCCACAGGGTAGAACGCCGAACCGTCCGCTGTACCTGTATAATCATTGCTAATAGTGGCATTAAAACAATCGGTGAAATCCACACCAAATTGAGGTACAGGAACATCCACCGTAGCACCACATAAACCGGCTTCGTTAGTCATGGTGACATCAGCCGGACAATTGACAATAATAGGGTCGGCACAACTGCCTTCTCCTGTTTGCCAATCATAAATAATTCTACCAAATCTAACTGTATATTCGTGTGCGCCCGGATTCTGGTCATTAGTATCTCTGAATCTGACGACCCAATTACCGCCGCCCGCAGCAGATGCACTCGGTACAGTAATTATATCTTGGTATAAAGGACCTTGACCATTACAAGTATTAAATATATTACTGAATACGGTAGCATTACCCGCAGGGTCAGTCAATTCTACTTCAATATCACTTTCACAAGAATTTCCATTGACACGGAAAAATAATTGAAGGGTAATATTGCTCAATGTAGCACCCGCAGGTGTACCCGGATCGGCAAAGATATAATCACCGTTATCGGCAAAACTTTCTGTATCCATAGCTCCTACAAAGAGGTCTTGGTCAGAAACCAAAGTCTCTGTTTGTGTTTCACCCGTAGCAGGACATTCTTCAACTGTAATGACAAAATCACAAGAAGTTGTATTACCCGCTGCATCAACAGCAGTATAGCTCACAACTGTTTCCCCAAGTTGGAAAATATCGCCCGGTGTATGGCTGGCACTTGTCACCATCCCGCCGGGGCAGTTGTCTGACAAGCCCATTCCAAGTTCAGGAATATCCCAAGTAGCAGGAGCATCACAATTGCCCGGAGTGGTAAATACGGTCAGGTCATCAGGACAAACCAATACAGGCGGTTCATTATCTTCAACTATAATATCAAAGCTACAAGTATTTGTATTACCCGCAGCATCAGTGGCAGTATAAGTAACAGTCGTTGTACCAAGCGGGAAGGTATCACCCGGATTGTGAGTACTGCCTGTAAGAGCTACATCGGGGCAGTTATCTGTAACACCGGGCAGATCCCATGAAACGACAGCTTCACAAGTTCCTGCTATGGTGGAAACCGTAATATCAGCGGGGCAAGTCAATACAGGAGGTTCATTATCTTCAACGGTAATATCAAAAGAACAGGCTGCCATATTACCGGAAGCATCTGTTACTTCATAGCTGATAGTTGTTGTACCAAGCGGTAAAACAGCACCTGATGTATGGCTGGCACTTGTAATGGTTGTGCCGGGGCAGTTGTCTGTAAATTGAGGTAAATCCCAGTTGACGACTGCCTCGCACGTACCCGGATCGGTGCTAATTACCATATCAAGCGGACAAAGTACCGCAGGGCTTTGTGTATCAGCTACGAGTATCTCAAAACTACAAGAAGTCGTATTGCCTGAAGCATCGGTAGCTGTGTATGTCACCGTAGTCGAACCAATGGGGAAGGTTTCTCCCGACGTGTGGCTCGCACTTGTAATAGTAGCACCCGGGCAGTTGTCCGTAGGTGTGGGGATTGTCCAAGTTGCTACTGCTTCACAGTTACTGTCAGCCAGCACTTTTACATTAATCGGGCATGTCAATTCGGGGTCTTCATCATCTACAATAGTTACAGTAAAGCTACAAGTTGCTGTATTGCCTGCGGCATCGGTTGCTGTATAGCTTACGGTAGTTGTACCCACAGGGAACGTTTGTCCCGGTGTATGGCTCGCACTTGTCAAAGCTACGCCGTCACAGTTGTCCATAGGAACGGGTATTGACCAATTCGCTACGGCTTCACATTCACCTCTATCCACCACAATACTAATATCCGCCGGACAAGTCAATACAGGGTCTTCCATATCTACCACAGTAACATCAAAGCTACAAGTAGCGGTATTACCTGCACCGTCAACAGCTGTGTAAGTAACGGTAGTTGTACCAAGCGGGAAGAAATCGCCGGACATGTGAGAACTACTGCTAATCGCAGCACCGGAGCAATTGTCCGTAAGTCCGGGCGCAGCCCAAGTTGCTGTTCCACCCTGACAAGTACCCGCAGAAGTAGATATGGTCATATCCGCCGGACAAGTCAACACAGGGTCTTCCGTATCCTCAACAGTCACATTAAAACTGCAAGAGGTGGTATTACCTGCGGCATCCACAATATCGTAAGTGACAACGGTAGTACCCACCGAAAAGAAATCGCCCGGATTGTGAGTAGAACCTGCTACGGATACACCCATACAATTGTCAATAGGAGAAGGCGGAGTCCATGAGACATTTGCGCCACAAGCTCCCGCATCATTGGATACTGTAATATCCACCGGACAAATCACTTGTGGGTCAGTCACATCAATAATATGCACATAAAAAGTGCAGTTCGCTGTATTACCATAAGCATCCTCTACGGTGTAGGTCACATTAGTAAAACCCAACGGAAAGGTATCACCTGAATTGTGAGTATTACTTGTAATGGCAACGGCAGTACAATTGTCGTCAGTAAGGGGGTCGGGCCAAGTTACGACGGCTTCACAAGTACCCGGGTCGGAGGACACTGTGATGTTCGCAGGGCAAGAAATCGTAGGACTTTCATTGTCCACAACAGTTACGGTAAAACTACAAGTAACATCCGTTGTACCGTCCGAAGCGGTGTATGTTACGGTAGTCTCTCCTACCGGGAAGGTATCTCCCGGATCGTGACTGCTGCTCACAATAGAAAATCCTGCACAATCTGCCCCCAAAGTAGGAGGAGTCCAATTGGCTTCTTGGCTGCATTTGCCAAGACCTGCAGTTAGCACGACATCATCAGGACAAGTCAACTCGCATACCAATCCAAGATTGGCACCGACATCTTGCTGTGTGTCAATAACTCCCAATTCCATACCGTCTTCAGGAGTTTCAAGAGATTGTGCAAAACCATTACTCATAAACACAAAAAATGCCATCAGTACCATAAGTAGTGAATGACATTTGAGTGGAGTGTGAATTTTGCACATTTGTTGTGTAGAACATGAACTTTTCATGGGCACATAAAATTTGTTAAAAAATGATTAGAGTTAATTTGATTTTCGCCTTCGATTAAGTACGTTAAAGAAGGTTACACATCAAAATAAAAAATTATATAACTTATTTGTTATTCTTAAATATGGTGTTATAATGTACAGTGTGTATTATGTGTATAAGGAGGGACAGTGTGTACTCTGTTTGCATAATTGTTGTGAAAATAAAAACTATTTTGACAACTTAGTGAATATGGAAAGATAGCATGTATTTTGTTATATCTGCTGCAAAAATAAAAATTATCTTGATAATTTTGTACAAAAAAAGGTATTTTTTTTATTGTCTTCAAATCTGCTAACGATAAATAAAACCAAGTTATAACGTATTGAATCTTAAAATTTTATGATTTTAAATACCTTTTTTCAAAATCTAAACTATAAAAAGAGTAGATTTACAAAAGCCGTTATTGGTTGCATATAATTCAATAATATATACGTAGATTTCAATAAATACATTGAATGTATTTATAATATATAACAACATATAATTTGTAATGTTTATTCAATACTTGCATCATTAAAATTCAAAATTCAAAATTATTTATATTTTAGTTTCACAATAAATGTATAAATTTAAAAAACACAATAAATATGAAATAAAATATTATTTATATAACCTAAAATATTTAAATACATACATTAAAATTGTCAAACCAACTGATTGTCAGAGAAATGTAAAATACGTTATCTTAAATAATAATTATTTTACAACAATTATATATAACTTTAAATGAAGTAATATATTATCTTTTCATTTAAAATTTATAGTACAATACTATTTTTAGCTATGATTAAAGCCTATATATTCGATGCCTTTGGTACATTATTCAACTTGGATAATCGCTTGCTTGACCATATTAAGCATCCTTCAAAAGAAGACATATTGAACTATGCCAGGTCAAAACAATTGTCCTATACTTGGCTTCAAAGTTTGATGCAAAGCTACCAAGCTTTTGACCAAATCACCCGCATAGCTCTTGAAGACGGCTGTAAAAAATATGATGCACCAAGCGACCTTGCCAATGCCCTTTCTGCCTTATATTTTAAACCAATTATTTTTGATGATGTGCTGCCAACACTTCAAAAATTACAAAAAAAATCAAAAATTACAGGTATTTTATCCAATGGTACACACCAAATGCTTCGTAGCGGCATCCAAAAAAACGGCTTGGAAAACTATCTCAATGTGGTTTATTCCGCAGATGATATTGGTATGTATAAGCCCGCTCCGCAAGTCTATCAAATGGTGACAAACGGACTAAAACTTCAAGCAAAAGAAGTCCTGTTTGTATCTTCCAATCAGTGGGATGTGGCGGGTGCTGCCAATTATGGTTTGCAAGTAGCCTGGCTGAATCGACATGGTGCTTTTCGTGAAGCGATTACTATGAAAGATAATGTGCGTGAGATTGGGAAGTGTGTTGATGTGTTGATGTGAATGTATGTTAGGAGAGATATTCTGCGTATCCGCATATTTATCCCGAAAGCTTTCGGGAGTGGGTAATGAACCGTAAAAAGTATGTGAAAACGATAAGGTACTGACCTCGTATCGCTCAAACGTAATGTGCGGGCTGAAAGCACCACGCTACGGACATCCAAACAAAAGCATTTTTAAAATAAAAAAAGACCTCGTCAGTTCGACAAACTTCAACACTTCAAACATTCGATATTCAAAACTCCTACATTAGTTCGACAAGTTTATCTGATTGGTTGACATTTCATACGATATTAATTTTACACAAAATATAAGTAAGCCGTTTGGTAAACTTTTCAAGTTTGCTAAACGTGGGCAGGGTGCCAAGGTTTGTAACTAGCTAAATATCAGCACATTACTTCTCCGATAGCTATCGGAGACC
>CALIZI010000435.1 GCA_938028705.1 uncultured Saprospiraceae bacterium
TTTGGGCTAAAACTCGTCAGACATTTTCAAAATCTACCGATGAGCTCATATTTTCCGACAAAGTTTAAATGTCAGACGAGTTTTAGCCCAAATTCAAGCCCAATGCCGTCCATTATTGAATAAAAATTAAAAATGAGCATAGGTACAAAAATAAATCGCACCCCCTAATTACCAAATTTCCCAGTTTCCAAATTCCCCAATGCCCAATGTCCAATGTCCAAAATAAATGAAAACTATTTAAAATTTAATCCAATGGATAAAAATAAAATCATCATTTCAGCAGCATTAACCGGCGCAGCCACCAATCGCTCTCATTGCCCGGCTATTCCCTACACTCCTCAAGAGTTAGGAGAAGAAGCAAGACGAGCAGTAGATGCAGGAGCATCAATTGTTCACATTCATGCAAGAGAAGACAATGGTGTTCCGAGTTGGCGAACCGAAGTTTTTGAAGAAATTTCGGCAGCAGTCAGAAAGCGATGTCCTGAAGTGATTATCAATTATTCAACAGGAGCGATTGGACTTTCAGTTGCAGAACGGACAGCTCATCTTCCCTTGACCAAACCCGAAATGGCAGCCTTCAATATGGGCAGTATGAACTATGCTATTTTTTCAAAAAGAAAAAAGCAATTTCTTTGGAATGCCGTATTTGAAAATTCATTCGATACGATGTCGAAGATAGTTACGGTCATGAATGAAAATAATATTTGCCCGGAAATGGAATGTTTTGATACCGGACATATTAGAAATGCAGAACCACTTCGAGCGATGGGTTTGATACCTGAAAATGCTTGTTATAGTTTGGTGATGGGCGTACTTGGAGGCATCCCTGCAACGGCTGAAAATTTGATTCATCAAAGTAAGCAAGTGCCAGAGGGCGCATTTTGGCAGAGTATTGTTATCAGTCGAGTGCAATGGAAGTTGACCGCACAATCCATCATTTTAGGTGGAAATATTCGAGTAGGCTTGGAAGATAATTTCTATTTGCCAAATGGAGAAATGGCTAAGTCCAACGGAGAATTAGTCAATCAAGCAGCAAGTCTTGCAAGAATGCTTGGGCGAGAACCTGCGACTATTGCCGAGACAAGAGAATGGTTAAATATCAAACGAGTGAGTTATAATAGCGAACAACATGTTTAAAGAAAATACATTTCAAGACAAAGTTGCCTTAGTCACCGGAGGACGTTCAGGCATTGGTTATCAGATTGCAAAAGACCTGTTGCAAATGGGGGCAAAAGTGGTCATCTGTTCTCGAAAAGAAGAACCCCTGATGAAAGCCAAACAAGAATTGAGTGCCTTTGGTGAAGTCGCTGCCCAAGCCTGTGACATCCGAAAAGAAGAGGACATTACAGCTTTGGTAGATTTTATAAAAGAAAAATTTCAACGCTTAGATATTTTGGTCAACAATGCGGGCGGACAATTTCCTACCCTCGCTGAATATACCAATAACAAAGGTTGGAATGCGGTCATCAATAATAATTTGAACGGCACATTTTATATGACTCGTGATATGGCTGTTAATTTTTTCCTTCCTCAAAAAAGTGGAACTATCGTCAATATCATCGCTCAGATTCATCGGGGATTCCCCGGAATGGTACACACAGGAGCCGCTAGAGCGGGGGTCGAAAATATGACCAAGACATTAGCACTAGAATGGAGTCATGCTAATATCCGAATCAATTGCGTAGCTCCGGGAACAATTGATAGTTCAGGTTTGGATACTTATCCCAAACCCGTTCAAGATATGTTTGAAGAATTAAAAAAAGCAACTCCACTTCAACGATTTGGAACAGTAGAAGATGTTTCTAATACCGTTTGTTTTTTAGCATCACCCTTGTCATCCTATATTTCCGGTATTACCCTTTATGTGGATGGTGCTTCGCATTTGAATATTGATAAAATGGGATTACCCAATGTTTTAAAATCTTTTATGTAAATGAATTGCGACAAAAAGTAGCAAGTCATTTTATCACAAAAATTAATATAATAAGGGCGCAGTTCTAAATTGTCCGCTCAAAACGAAATTATAAAAATTTGATTATCAGTTGTTTATAGTCGCATAGCGACGGCACTATTTGTAACAACAAACCTTCCCCCAAATCGAAAAAGGCGCGTAGCGTCGTCCCCCTTAATACACCAGTTTTAATAGTGCCGCCGCTATGCGGCTAAGGAAGTTGTGGAACTAATCGTCGGTTACAAAGCGTGCCGACGCTATGCGCCTAATATTATGAATCCACTTATGTATCTCACACTCAAATCTAATAAATAAAAAAATGAAAAATAAAACAGTTTTTATCACAGGCAGTAGCAGAGGTATCGGTAAAGCTATCGCCCTTCGATTAGCGAAAGAGGGAGCAAATATTATTATAGCTGCCAAAACGGTTGAACCTCATCCCAAATTAGAGGGAACGATTTATACCGCAGCTAAAGAAATTGAGGAAGCAGGTGGTCAAGCTTTACCCATTCAGGTGGACATCAGAAATGAGGAAAACGTAAAAGCAGCTATTGAAAAAGCAGCAGAACATTTTGGTGGGATAGATATTTTAATTAACAATGCAAGTGCGATTAACCTAAGTCAAACGACAGAAATACCAATGAAGCGTTATGACTTAATCCATGAAATTAATGTGCGAGGAACATTTATGGTATCCAAATATTGCATCCCTTTTTTAAAAGAAGGCAGCAATCCACACATTCTCAATTTGTCGCCACCATTAAATATGAGTCCGGAATGGTTCGGAAAGCATTTGGCATATACCATGAGTAAATATGGTATGAGCATGATTGTATTAGGTCTTTCAGATGAATTAAAGAAAGCGGGGATTGCAGTCAATGCATTATGGCCAAAAACTACAATTGCTACTGCGGCTGTTGAAAATATTATTGGGGGAGAAGAGTTGATGAAATGTAGTCGAACACCGGAAATCATGGCAGATGCGGCTTTTCATATTTTATCTCAAGCAAGTAAGGAATGTACCGGTAATTTCTTTGTTGATGAAGATGTACTAAAGACCGCCGGGGAAACCAATTTTGATAAATATGCGGTAGATACGAGTAAGCAACTGATACCGGACTTTTTCCTTTAACCCAAGTTGAATATGTAGCCCATTGATAATCAATTGAATGAATTTTATTAACAAAACAAAATATGTCATTAATTATTTTTTGTGAAAATCTAAAAAGTCCCGATAGTTATCGGGATTACCTAATTTCCCAATTTCCTTTGTCCAAAGTCTAAATAATAAGCCTTCATAATTCTAACAAATCCCGTCCTCTTACGTATAAATAACGAACAATATCAGACAAGATATTAATGCAGCGACTAAAAACATACTTCGAAGTTAAGCCCTATGAAGTTTTAACCTTTCGTATATGGGCTTTTATAGTGAGCTTATTTTTCCCAATATATGGACTTGCTCTACTACATTTTGTCCCTGATGCTATAGAGAATATGACTCATCGCTGGTCCATCGCAACTGGCTGGGCACTCCTTTTTTTAAGTACATTTATCTCTAAACAGATGCTTAAATATCTCCCTTTCTGGGTCCTTTTGGGCAACATGTTTACTACTTCATGGGTCGTCTGGATTGTTTTTGAGAATAATTTTTCTTTTGAATATAGCATTACCCTGGCCATATCATTTATATGTCTCGGAGCATTTATCAGAGATAAATATGAGATGGCAATGTATTTATTGCTCATTTGTGTTTCAAATTTTATTGCGCTGTTTTATGTAGAAACCATAGGAATCAGTACTCAAATTTATGGTTTATCTTTCTTGATTTGCTTTATAGTGCTATGTATTGTTATACTTCGCAAAGAGTCTGTTCATAAAAATATAACTCTGCTAAATGAAGAATTATTACAAAAGAATCAGGAATTAGAGCAGTTCGTCTATGTGGTTTCACATGATTTAAAATCTCCATTACGTACAATGGGTTCTTTTGCTTCACTACTCAAACGGAAAATCGACCAAGACGATGAAGATGCTTTAGAATATGCAGACTTCATTGTAAAAGGAGCGGTAAGAATGGATAATGTCATCAATGATTTATTGACGTATTCAAGATATGCTCACGAGAACCTGGAAATAGAAGAAATTAATTTGTCCGACCTTATAGAAGATGTTTGGAATTCCGTATGCCTATCATATCCTGATAGCCAGGCAATTCTGCATCAAAAAACGCCTTTACCGGAAAAAATACAAGCCAACAATACTCAACTCCGACAACTTTTTCAAAATTTATTTGATAATGGCATAAAGTATAATAGCTCCGAAGATAAACAGATTTCCATTTCGTACCAAGACAGTTCTCAATATCATCTGTTTACTGTGCATGACAATGGGATCGGAATACCATTGGAATACAAGCATAAAGTCTTCAAACTTTTTCAACGTTTACATACTGGTTCAGATTATCCCGGCACAGGTGTGGGTTTGGCGATTTGTAAGCGTATTGTGGAAAACCATAAAGGCATTATACAGATTCTGCCTGTTCAGTTGGGGACTAGTATTCAGTTTAGTTTGTTGAAGTAACAAATTATAATAATGAATTACATTTTATAATAATCAATCCTTTTAATCAAGTAATGGAATGTAACGCCGTTAGCCTGACGGCACACTGCCACACTGCCGTCAGGCTGACGGTGTTACATCTCACCCGATTTGGGGGCTACATATTCAACTTGGGTTAACATTTGAAAAGTCCCATCCACCCGAAAAAGTAATGATGCGATTAACTTTTATTTTCTTAGCTATAAAGGCAGCTATTCCTCCGCCTTGAGATTGACCAGAGACTGTAATGCTTTCCCAGTTTGGTGTGTTGCCATTCAGATGCAAATCCCAATTTCCTTTTTTATCATTTTCCTTTAGAAAGAGCAAAAGCTTTGTAAAGCGATTAATGATTGCATCTTGAGGTTTATCTGGAATCAACGATGTAAGTTGAGTACCGAAAACTCTTTGGGTTCTAAATTTTTTGGTGCAATCGACATCATTCTTAAGATTTTCATCTTTACAAATACGAGCAACAGCAGGTTGATTGATATAAGATAAATTAATCACTTTATAGGCTGACATTCACGAGTTGCTAAAATTGATTTTTTTAATTAATAAATTCTTCGTATATTGTATTTAGTTGTAAAATATTGATAATCAGATAGTTGTGTCATGTTTTTTTCTCTCTGTAAAAATATAATTCATTGATTATCAAGATTTTACAAAAATTGCATAAAACCTAAAATTTATTCATTTCAAAAAGTTCTTTACTTAAAATTTATCCAAATAATATTTGGTAAATTCATAAAATCGCCTTTTGGCAGCTCGAAAAACTATTTTTTGCTCGAATTATATCTGTACTTCATTTTTAGAGAGGTACGGATATATAACTATTAGGCGCAATAAAAATGAAAAAATAGGGATATTCATCAATTCAATTGTCCTAAAATGAAAAACTAATAATCAGAAACAAAACAATAAATGGAAACTGAGGAATGGATAGGATTACTGCTTTATATGTTTTTGTTCGCAAATGCATTAATGTTAGGCTTATTATTTTTGACAATTAAATCTGAAAACAGAAAAGCTAACATCTATCTTGGGTTATTTTTATGGAGTATTGTTGTACATATTTTGAATGATTTCCTTTCAGAATTATTTGGTGTTTCATTTATTATAGAACCAATCCTTTTTCATCTGCTATTTTTGTTTTTCTATCTGCACAAAACCATCAATCAACCAATTAGAAAATGGTATTATTTACTGTTTATTCCAGGCATATTTCATAATGTTTTGCTACATTTTGATGGTTTATTTTTGACAGAAAGCGGCATAACTATTTATGAAACAGCTTTTTATTTTATGGAAATTGGATTGATAGTTTATGCTTTTAGAATTTTACAAAATCACCAAAAGAAGATTACTAATTTTTATTCAGATTTGGAATATAAATCGCTTTCATGGTTGAAAAGCATTTTTACATTTGTCATTCTAATTCATTTTTCCAACTTTAGCACTATTGTTTTTGATTTATCAAATGTAGAATTTATAGAATATATAGTAGAATATGCGTCTTTCGGACTTACGCTATTTATGATTTATTGGATTGCTTATAATGGTTTTTCGCAACCTGAAATTTTTAAACAACGCCTTTTTTTTAATAAAAAAAATGATGTCAATATTGAAATATTAAATACAAAAAAAACAGAGGAAACGATTTTAGAAAAGGTTATTCAAAAGCCGGATGAAGTTGAAAAACAAGTCTGTAAAGAAGCATTAATTTGTTCAGAAAAGGATATTCAACAATTTAATGAAATAAAAACACAAATTCAGCAACAAGAACTATTCACCAATCCAAAACTTAATTTACGCATCTTATCAGAAGCATTAGACTTAAAAGAAAAGGCATTATCTCGTCTGATTAATGAATGTGGGACGGTCAATTTTTATCAATTTATCAATGAATTTCGCATAGAAAAATTTAAGCAATTACTCCAATCGCCCAAAGCCAATCAACTGACTTTCTCGGCATTAGCCACCGAAGCAGGATTTTCTTCAAAATCAACCTTTTACGCCACTTTCAAAAAATTGGAAGGAATGACACCGAAACAGTACGAAAAGTCCATAAAGAAGTCCACTTAGAAGCAGTCGGACTTGTTGGAAGCCTCAAAAAGCAATTTACAAGCAATTTTAAAGTTCATTTGCAGGAAATATATTTCCATTGGCTTTAATGGTTTATTAACTGCACTCACGCAGATTTTAAAAAAATGAAAAATGAAAAATCAATTCGTTGCTTTACTATTTCTTGGATTATTAGTTACAATATTTATTTTTGAAGCCTGTGAAACAGAACCATTCATCATTGATTCTGGAAGAACTGCACTCGACCATGCTTATGAATGTGAAATCGTTTTAGGTCCACTTCCAAAATTTAGTTGTGCCGATGCGATAGAAGTTCCTGCTACTAAAAATGGTGTTCCTGTCACTTTTCCTGTAACCGATGAAGGTACAGGCAGCATCAACCCAAACGATTGTGACCATCCTTGGGCATTTGGTATGGCTTGTCAAACGGGCAATAAAGTTGGTCGTTATCAAGGATTAAACGCTGATGGTACTGAAAATCCAGATGTTGTATTTATCACCTTTTGCAGAGATGGCGGTTTAGGTGTAATTGGGCATAAATTATCTACGGGCGAAACTTGTTTCTTTTCTATCGTTGATGGTAGCGACGCTGATAATGCACCGAAACCAAGTGAAGATGGCTATAATGAAGCATGGATGACACCAAGTGTAGTCGCTGCGGATAACTGCCAGAATTGCCACATGGGAAGTCCTTTTATTCATACACCTGCGGTCGACCAATTGACAAATCCTGCTAATCCAACTGAACTTTTAGTGCCGATGACAGGCAATCAACCATATACAGTTATTGGGCAAGAATTTCATCAACCACATACTACGGACATTCAAAACTCTTGTACATCGTGCCATCGTCCACAGTGTACACAGCATTTTGAAAACTATCCTTTAGACGAATTGGTGATGCCGCCGCCTTTTCAGAATGCCACTGATTTTGACCATAGTAATATTTCAAATGCAGATAGGCAAGCAATTAGAGATTGGTGTAATACACTAAATTTATAAAAATACTGCGCCTAACAATAGCATCTTCCAGTTTGGCATAAATGTCTTCACTGTCGTTGCTGCTGATGACGTTAGGCATAATTAACAAACATGAAAAATATATTCATAACAGGTGCCTCAAAAGGCATAGGGAAAGCCGCAGCTATTCATTTTTTAAAAGAAAGGTGGTTTGTTGGAGTAACAGATATTGACAAAGAAATTAACTACCGAAATTGTGAACTATTCCTACATCATCAAAAGGAAGGTTAGTCGCAATTATGTGAATAATCTTTCCTCTTTGATTCTACTTTTATTCCTATCACTTCATCAACAAAGCCTCCAAATCCTTCACATAATTGCGGCTAACCGTCAAATAGATATTTCCAAAATCATTTAAAAACAAATGATAATAACCGCCTTCATGATATTTTAGGCTTTTAATTTTAGAAATATTAACAATATGGCTTTTATGAATTCTAAAAAAGTCAGGTGTTGGAAGAAGCTTCAAACATTCGGAAAGGCTTTTTCGTGTGATGTGTGTTTGATGGGCAGTTTGGATAATTGTTTGACCATTTTGACGAGAAATGTAATAAATTTCGTTGAGATAAATTTTAGTGTATCGGTCTAAGGTTTTGATTAAAATAGATGGATTGTTTTCTTGTTCAGCTATCTCTTTACCAATCAACCATCGAGTTGCCTCTTCAAAACTTTCAAAAGTCTGCGCTTCATATTTATCATTTACTTCTAACAACCTATCGACAGAATACCTTGCAGATTGATGCAGAGAATACAAGTAAGCTATTTTTTCATAACCTTCTTTAATGATTTTAGGCATAAAATTTTGCTCCAACCATCGAATTGCCTGTGTCCAAGAACCTTTCACTTTTCTATTGTCATTAATACCTAAAAAATTCTGCTTTTCTTGAACGTAGCGATAAACAATTTCGCATCCTTCTTTCACTTGTTCTACACTGAGATAGCCTTTCCATTCTACATGAAGAAATTTTTCCTCATAGTAGTAAATTGACAAATAGCTACTTTCATATAGCGTTTCTGGTTGGACAATAGATGTGTTCATACGCTCTTGTAAGGTACAAAGATATTTCTTTTATAAAAAATAACGTTCAGGTCAATTTTCATAACGTTCAGTAAATAACAGAGCTTGTAAGAATGATATTTTGTAAAAAACACGTATTATTAATAAAAATTTCAATTTAATCAATTAAAACCAACGATAAATGAATCTACTTGAAAAGTTTTTATCACCTACGGAGTTACCCTATGACATTGATGAATGGAAAAAATTGCCCTTTTCCCAAAGAGCAAAAAAGATTTGTGAAGCATGGGCAATGCAAGGCTTTGGTGCGCCTTTTTCAGTAGTTGGTTTTTATACTTTAAAAATTGCCTTCTATATTTGGATGTGGTTTGTATTCTGTTCTTATTCAACCGACTTAGGTGGTTCGGATACTGTCGGGCAATGGTGGTTTAAGTTAGAAGCATTGGGCAAAGCCTTGACGTGGACGATACTTTTAGAAGTACTGGGTATGGGTGGTGCAAGTGGTCCTTTGACGGGGCGATATGTACCTCCTTTTGGTGGAATTACTTATTGGTTAAGACCCGGAACAATTAAAGTACCCACTATTAAAATGCTTGGGGACAAACGGAATTTGTTGGACATTATATTATACATTGCTTTAATTGTCTTTTTGGTGAGAGCGTGTATAGCTCCTGCCCTTAGCCCGGAAGTGGTCTTACCCATTTTGATTCTATTACCTATTTTGGGACTTTTAGATAGACAAATTTATTTAGCCGCACGTGCTGATGTGTATTATCCGTCTTTGTTTGTTTTTTTATTTTTGACAGAAGCCGGAGGTGCTTTACAAATTATATGGTTTGCGATTTGGTTTTGGGCAGCTTTTTCAAAATTAACGCCAACCTTTACTTCTGTGGTGGCAGTCATGCTTTGCAACAGCCCATTTTTGAATTTCAAATGGTTGAAAAAACTGATGTTCAAAAATTATCCGGAAGATTTAAGGTTGAGCAAAACCGCTAATTACATTGCTCATTTCGGAACGGTCGTAGAATTTTCCTTACCTATCCTTTTGATGTCGGGAGTCATATTTGATTGGTCGCAAGAGATAATGTTTTATTGCTTATTGGGTATGACTTCCTTTCATGCTTTTATATTTTTTAATTTTCCAATGGGTGTGCCGATGGAATGGAATGTTATTATGGTATATGGTGGTTGGTTATTGTTTGGATTCAGTCCCGAATTATCTCCTATGGAAGTTAGCCAGCCATTGATTATTGGCGTTATTCTAATTACCTGTTTGATACTTCCATTTGTGGGCAATTTCTTTCCAAAACATGTTTCCTTTCTTCTTTCTATGCGATATTATGCAGGCACTTGGCCCTACTCGCTTTGGCTTTTTAAAGGACAAACTAAGATGGAAAAATTAGAGCCTAACATTAAAAAGACCTCCAAAGATTTACGAGTACAATTAGCTGCGTTTTATGACCAACGGACGGTGGATTCCGTTTTTTCAAGAGTAATCGCATTTCGTTTTATGCATTTGCCCGGTAGAGCCTTACATGATTTAATTCCAAAAGCGGTAGATGATATTGATGAATATGAATGGTGGGAGGGAGAAGGTCTTGGAGGAGAAGTTCTTGGTTGGAATTTTGGGGATGCCCACTTGCACTCAGAACGTCTTTTGGAGTCCGTTCAAAAACGTTGCAATTTTGAATCAGGTGAATTACGGGTCATTATGGTCGAGTCACCACAAATGCACAATGGTCGTATGCATTGGAGAATACATGATGCAAAAGATGGACTGATGGAAGAAGGCTATTCATTTATCAAAGATTTAAAAGAATTA
The DNA here is from genome assembly GCA_938028705.1 of uncultured Saprospiraceae bacterium. Taxonomy (GTDB): domain Bacteria; phylum Bacteroidota; class Bacteroidia; order Chitinophagales; family Saprospiraceae; genus JAHDEO01. The sequence goes on from CALIZI010000435.1 coordinate 10,495, forward strand.
ATGCCTTATCCTGATTATGATACAAAATAATCTAAGTGACAAGTTAGAAATAATGGGTGCATCTCAAATTGTCGCATATAGAAAAGTGTAAAGTATTTTCAATTAATATGACTTTGGTCTTTCACCCAAATTCTATAAGGTTTTCGAAAACCTTATAGAATTGATTACCAAAACTTTATCACCAATTTTCATAATTTAATTCTTGTCGAATTTTTAATTTTTTACCAAACAAAACTATAAATTTTCATTTGATAAAAATAAAAATGCGACAATTTGAGATGCACCGAAATAATTTATCTTAAAGATTTAAAAAAGGAAACAACTTGGTCAAGAATACAGACAGCTACGACGTAGTCATTATTGGTTCCGGACCAAATGGCTTGAGTTCAGGCATATATTTAGCTCGCAAAGGCTTACGGGTTTTAATTATAGAAGCTGCGAATCAAGTCGGTGGAGGTACACGAACCGCAGAATTGACTTTGGATGGTTTTCATCACGATGTCTGTTCTGCGGTACATCCTTCGGGTTATCTGTCGCCTTATTTTAAGGAATTGGATTTAGAAAAATATGGCTTAGAATGGGTATTCCCAACAGCTTCTGTCGCACATCCTTTGGACAATGAAGCAGCAGTTATTCTTTCCAAATCGGTAGAAGAAACCGCAGCTAATTTGGGCATTGACCAAAAAGCTTATCAACGAATCATGCAACCAATAGCCAAGCATGTAGATTGGCTAATGGAAGATTCGCTTCGTCCTTTAGGAATGTTTAAGCATCCTTTTTTTATGACTCGTTTTGGAATGAAAGCAGCACTACCCGCTACCTTATTTTCAAAATTAGTATTTAAAGGAAAACGAGCGAAGGCACTTTTTGCAGGTTGTACCGCACATAGTATTTTACCATTTGACAAGTTCTTTACAACAGCTTTAGGATTGGTCTTTTTGGCAAATGGTCATGCCGTGGATTGGCCTGTTGCGAAAGGTGGTTCTCAGTCTATCGCCAATACCTTATTGAAATGTTTTAAAGAAGCAGGCGGAGAAATTCTTTTATCTACGAAGATTGAAAATTACAATGAACTGCCTTCTGCAAAGGCGTATCTATTTGATACAGACCCCTTGCAAGTCGCCAACATTGCCGAAAACGAATTGCCGACTTCTTATAAAAAGAGATTACGGAAATACAATTTTGGTCCCGGTGTTTTTAAAATTGACTATGCTTTAAGCGAACCTATTCCTTGGAAAGACCCTCGATGTCTGGAGGCTTCAACGGTTCATATTGGTGGTACTTTTGAGGAAATTGCAAAAGCAGAAAAAGAAGCTTGGCAAGGTCTTCATTCTGAAAAACCTTATGTTTTATTGGCTCAACAAAGTCAATTTGATGATACTCGAAGTCCTGAAGGACAACATACCTGTTGGGCATATTGTCATGTTCCAAATGGTTCAGTAGAAGATAAAAGTGACATTATAGAAAATCAAATCGAGCGTTTTGCGCCCGGTTTTAAAGATATTATTTTAGCAAAACATAGTATGAATACGAAAGCTTTTCAAACCTATAATTCAAACTATGTTGGTGGTGCAGTCACGGGCGGTGCAGCAGATATTACGCAATTATTTACTCGACCTGTTGCGCGGTTTAATCCATACAGTACACCTAATCCTAAAATATTTATGTGTTCCGCTTCTACGCCCCCAGGCGGTGGTGTGCATGGAATGAATGGTTATTGGGCAGCGAAAAGTGTTTTGAAATCAGTAAAGAAATTAGAGACCAATTTGGTAAAAGATTAATAAAATTATTAGACATAGATTATTTGAGGCATTGTGTGCTTCTTGAATTTGGGCTAAAACTCGTCAGACATTTAAACATTGCTGGAAAAATATGACATCATCGGTGAATTTTGAAAATGTCAGACGAGTTTTAGCCCAAATTCGGAAAAAATATCCCATGTTAAATACAAACATATTTTTATGTTTAGAAGATGAAATTATCAAGGTAACTTGACAATGTTTGTTTGGCTTTTTATTAATATGAATTAAGGTTTTCGTTGAGTGTAGCAGTAAACTTGTCAGACATTTTCAAAATGTCTGACAAGTTTACTGCCGGATTTCACCTCCAATTTGAAATAAAACCCACTTTACATTAAATAAATTTTAAATATAATATTGTCAAGGTAAAAAATTAATAAAATCAATTATGAAAATCTTCCTTACAGGCGCATCTGGCTATATCGGCAACCGAATGGCAGAATTATTATTAGAAAAAGATTGGGTAACCGGAGTCGTTGGTACAGACATCAGCGAAGGCAGAATCAATCATCCTAAATACACTTTCTATCAAAGAGATATTCGGGATAATATGGACGATATTTTTGAAAAAGAAAATATTGATGCCATCATTCACGCGGCTTATGTACTAACGCCTATTCACGATAAAAGAAAAATGGAGGACATCAATAAAAATGGGTCTCAAAATATTTTATCTGCAGGGGCAAAAGCTGGTGTGCGACAGATTCTTTATTTGAGTTCTACAACCGCTTACGGTTTTCACCCCGATAATGACCAACCATTATTAGAAGATAGCAGCCCATTACGAGGTAATGATGATTTTACCTATTCTAAAAACAAAAAAGAATTAGAACCGATTTTTAGCAAATTCGCTGAGACGCACCCGGATATAACGGTTTCTGTTCTTCGCCCATGTATGGTGGTCGGACCAAATTGGAGAAACCCAACCGCAGAATATTTAATGCAAAAAACGGTGGCATTGCCCTCCAATGTAAAGCCGTGGCAATTTGTTCATGAAGATGATGTGATTAATATCATGGCGCTCTTTCTTGAAAAAAGAATTGGCGGTGTTTATAATGTAGCAGGGGATGGTGAGATGACCTTCAAAGAAATGGTTGAAGCTTTAGGGAATAAATTGGTGTTGGTTCCTTGGCCAATGATGTACGCAATGAATAACTTCTTTTGGCATTTACGCATAACTTCTATAGCTAAATCCCCGTCTTCTGGCATGCGTATGCTGATACATCCTTGGATTGCGAGTAATGAAAAAATTAAAAAAGAGACAGGGTATCAATTCCAATATGATACTAAAGAGGCTTTTGCTGAATTTGTAAAATCTACTAAATAAATACAAATGTCAAGCTGCATTATTTTTACACTGACGTAGATACGGGCGATTCTGTGGGCTTCGACTGTGTGGTTTCTTGTTGGACGGAAGCGGTGTTTTGGGCTTGTTTTTTGAATTTGGCGTGGGTGAAGTCAATCCGGCTCATTCGCATATCGAAATATACTTTTCTGGGAGCATCGTTATGGTCAAGTCGTTTTTCTTTATATGAATCAGTTATATTTAATAAATCACCAAGCATGTATGATTCGCGTTCGATGTCTTGATTTATTTTTTTTATCTCTCTTAGTGATTTAAACACATTATAAAAAGTAAATATTAAAATAAATAAGGACAAAACAAACAATATATCACTAAGAGACTCAACACTATTTAGTAAGTAAATGAAAAAAACAAGCGATAACACACAAACGATGACAGAAAAGGCAATAGACGCAAATGCTATTTTTCTTTGAAAAGTTAAGAATACTATTTTATTAGAAACATTCTCTGCCAAATTCATAAAACGTTCCAATTCCAGTTCTTTTTTATCAATAATTTTATTGAGTGTATCATTCATATCTAACATCATTAGAAATTTGAAATCGTTTTGAAAAAATGCTTTGCAAGGTTTCTGCGGTTCGTTTCGCCACTAATTTTTGTTTCTATCACTTCCCCGTTCCACTCAAAACTCCTTTCATAAGAACACAATGGAACGACCTCACATTTAAGGTTTTGTCTGCCTACGTCACTCAATAATTCATTGAGTATGTGGCTGAATTTACTGTCTCTTTTCGGGTGATAATAATCCTGTACTTCATCCAATTTATCAAAAAACAAATCCGCTTTATTCGCAACAATTAAGAGCCATTTCGGAGACTTTCCTATTGAAAATGACCTTCTGATTTGTTCACAAACATATTCAAAATCTTTCAACTCTTTCTCAAGGTTTTGTATTCGCACCTTTTCAATAGAATCAATACGATCTTCCTTAATCATTCCTTGCTTTACAAAAGGTTCTTTTTCGTCAGTAAATCCATAATCCACCAAATAAATGACACCTTCCAAGTCATTATGTGTATTCAAGGCTTCTTCCAATCCCTTATCCCGAGTAGGAATTTTCTGTCCGGGAATCACTCGTACCAGTTTCGTCCACTTCTCCAATGTCAATGCTTTGACTTCCACATCAGTTGAGGTTTCGGGTAAATCCCAAGCCAGATTTCTCGTCTCACCGTACAGATAAGCCGCCATAACCGACTTGCCAACATTCGGACGACCAAGCACAACGATGTTCGTATTGCCTGTGTTGAGATATGCCTGTGTGCGTTTCCACCATTTCTGAATCAGGTGTCGGTGCTTATACAAACTAAACGGCACTCGCGCCACAGACGGAATAATATCACTCCATTTTTCGATAGCCATTGGTTCAAGGTTTAAGGTATTTCAATGATTTGAATACATAAAAATACGGGAAAATCCGCAGAATCCCAAACCAATACCATTTTCAAAAACCGACTTGGATTCTTTTTCTTTTGTAAAATATAGAAAAACTGATATATTCGCAGAGGGGATGGACTTTTCGGATTGGGATGCTTTTGGAGATTTGTATAGTTATTGAAAATGTACGCTACCACATTCTCAATAGTTGGGAATTTTAGTTTTTTTGCTTATATTTGTAATATAATCACACTTATGGCAGAAAATAAAATATTAACAAGAGAAAATACCCCTACGAATGAATTACAAAGAACTGTAAATAAGGTCATTAAAGGTGTAAAACTAAGCTATAATGAGGTCTATTATTTGGATTTTGAAGTCGATGAAAATACCGGCATGATTAATAAAAATAAGCTGGTTGAACATTATACAAAAGAGCAAACTACTCGTAATATGAAAGCCCTGAAAAGTGCTTATCATATTGCTAAAGGTGCTGCTGCGCCAATCGAAATCATTACTTTTAGAGAAAAATATCAAATAGCCGCCTCTGTGTTGAGTGTGATTTTGGGCTTTAGTAAAAATACCATCTCAAATATCGAAAATGAAGGCGTAACATCTCTGTCCACCGGTCGATTTATAAAGGTATGTCTGAATGATACTACTTTACTCGCTCAATATATTAAAACTTGTTCGGCTTTAGAAGCCCAAAAGAAAAATGAACTTTTAGAAAGATTAGCTGCTCAGTGATTAGCTGTTTTGTGAATGAAAATACAGGAAAACAGATATATTCGCAGAGGTGATATGTAAATGACAGGGATGTGCTTTTCGGACGATAAGAAATAATACTTTCCTCAATGCAAAAATCTTCGTAAATTGAGTTTTATTTGAATCCTAATAAGTGGTTGGACTGAACTAATCGACACTTTTAATTATAATAATTCATTGAAAATGAATTGTTTATTTAAACTTAAACTTACTCTTAAACTTGTACTTCCACTTAGTTAAAGTAAAGACAGATGAGATTTGTAGATGTCAAAAATGATGTTGCCTTTCGCAAGATATTCGGAAATGAGCATAAAACACAAATACTCATATCCTTCCTCAATGCGATATTAGAATTGACAGGCAATCAACAAATAAAAGAAGTTTCAATCGTTAATCCGTATCAACTTCCGCGCGTGAGGGGCGAAAAAGCGTCTATCATTGATGTTCGGGCAATTGATAAAGAGGGACACCAATTTATTGTTGAAATGCAAGTTGCCAGCGTTGATGGATTTGATAAAAGAATTCAATACTACACTTGTCGGGACTACTCCATGCAAATAGACCGAGGCGAACAATACCCCTTGTTAAAGCCAACTCATTTCATTGGGATTTTAGATTTCAACTTCTTCGAAAGTGCTGATTATTTGTCGCACCATATCATCGTCAATGGCAAAACTTACGAGCACAAACTCAAGGATATTCAATTCAGATTCATCGAATTACGGAAATTTAATAAGGAAATACACCAATTACAAACCCTGATAGAAAAGTGGATATTTTTTATCAAAAATGCCGAAAATCTGGATGTAATACCCGAAAATATAGATGACGAAGGACTCCGCGAAGCCTATAACGATGCCGAAAAACACAACTGGACAAAAGAAGAACTCAAAAATTACGATAATGCTTCTATTGCAGAACAAGATGCGCGAGGGAAGTTAATCGCGGCTAAAAAAGAAGGCAAGATAGAAGGAAAAATAGAAGTCATTGAAGTCTGCTTACAACAGAATATGTCTCCCGAAACTATATCAGAACTTGTGCGCCTACCTGTAAATGAAGTCCAAAAAATTATACGTAATTTGAAATAACACAATATGTTTAGATATTTCGGAGCTGACCCCAGTAAAAAATGGACAAAAGAGGAACTAATTGCTTACGACAATGCTTCTATTGCTAAACAAGATGCACGCGGGAGATTAATCGCGGCTAAAAAAGAAGGCAAGATAGAAGGAAAAATGGAAAACAAAATAGAAGTCATTGCAAAATGCTTACAGGAAGGTATGTCTCCCGAAGTCATATCGCGACTTGTAGAATTGCCCCTATATGAAGTCCAAAAAATTATAACTCAACTGGGCGTATAACTTGCCTTTCTTTTGTAAAATATAGGAAAATTGATATATTTGCAGACGTGATGTAACTTCAGAGGGATTGGCTTTTCGAGTTTGATTCTTTTGGAGATTTGACAGATATTGAAAATACACGCAAGTTTATTGCGTGTATCGTTCCATATTACGGTGTAAAAGCGCAATATTGCGTGTATTTTTAAGTTCTCGGCAAGCAGAAAAAAAAACAAGAAAACCAAACAAAAACGTATCTTACGAGAAAATTACATCATCAAAAAAATTAACAAATTGAAGCAAAAAAGGGATAGATATGAAATGCATAAGTATTGGGGGAAAAAGCCCTCAAATAATCTTAAATGCTTGATCGAGAAGTATTCAAAGGAAGGAGATACTGTATTTGACCCATTTTCAGGTTACGGAGTGTTTTGTTGCGAAGCGTTCATACTCAATAGAAACATAATATCTAATGACTTGAATCCTATTGCAAATTTTCTAAACGAGCAACTTTTAGAGAAAGATGTAAACCTCACGATTTTAGAAAAGCAATGGAAGAAAATAAAGTCAGAATTTGAACCATACAATAATAAATGGTTTGAATGGAATTTAGAGGGCAATTCCGTTCAGTTAATCTCAATTCTAAGGAATAAAAATGATATTCCAATCAAAGCCAAGTATAAATGTAATGGTGATAGAAAGGCAACGGAAATAGACTTGCCCCCAGACAAGGTTAAGGAGTATATAGAATATGAAAATAAATTTGAGATTACAGATTGGTATCCCCAACATAAGCTAATTCAAAATTCTCGTATTTCTGCAAAAGAAGGGATGACAGTAGCAGACCTTTTTACAAAAAGAACGCTTGCTTGCCATGCAAGATTATTAGCCCTAATCGAAAAGTATTCGAAAGGAAAGGAAAAAGATATATTAAAGGTTGCATTTACTGCAAATTTAGCGAACTGTTCAAAACTTGTTCCTCCCATAAAAAGTAGAGGGGCAATGGCACCAGGTGCATGGATGACAGGCTTTTACGTAGGAGAAACATATTTAGAAAATAACGTTCTGAGGTATTTTGAAAATCGACTTTCAAAAGTTATAAAAGGAAAAAGAGATTATTTGAATCAACTTGGCAATAATGGTGAATTCAATTTTAATCCAACCCAAAACAATAATAGTTTTACAATTCTTAATGACGATGCAAAATCTTTAAGTGTAAAATCAGAAACTGTTGATTATGTTTTTACAGACCCACCTTATGGAGACGCCGTTCCATACTTTGAACAAAGTGTAATATGGAATTCATGGATGAATTTTGTTCCTCAATACGAAAGCGAAATAGTTATTTCAGACAGTAAACAACGACAAAAAAACACTTCAAATTTTGAAGAAGATATTAACATGGCTTTTTCAGAGATAAGACGAGTCTTAAAGCCAAAAAAATATTTCTCACTTACTTATCATTCACTATCAGGTTTAGAATGGAAAGCTATAACTAATGCATGTATTAGAAATGGATTTGAGTTAGTAGATTTTCAATGGTTAGTTCAAAAATCATTTACACCAAGACAACTAAACAGACTAAAAAGTATAAAAGGCGATGTTTTAGTAACCTTTAAAAAGTGTGAACTACCAAAAGAATTAAACCTTGCACCCGATAGCGAAGTGATACAAATATTTGTCAACTCTATTACGAGTTGGTTAGAAAAAGAAACATTAGATACGAATGAAATATTTCTCCGAATTATGAAAATGGTTTTTTCAGATAAAATTTTAATTGGAGAAGTAGATTTACTCAAACTTCTAACAGAGAACTTTGAGTTTTCTGAAACACAAAAATGGTTATTGCATGACGAACTTACAGTTTAGTGAACTTGATACAGCGTTCAGAAATAATGATTTTCCGACTATCGAAAATGATATTAGAGGCATACGATTTCTTAAATTGAGAAGTATGTCCCGAAAAGCAACAATGGAGGAATTTTGCGAGTTGCATAATATCAATTTAGAGGGCATCAACTCAAGAGGTTATTTTCCTCATGTTTTTGAGTTAGCGAATGTAGATGATGCCATGTTAAATGATTTTATCAACGAAAAGTATCAAGAAGAGCGAGCAACCAGAATCAATAATCAAGATTATTTAGTTGACCAATTAAACAGGCTACAGCATTTCGATTGGGGAGGCTCTTTTGGGAACAGCTTAGAGAAAAACATAGTGAATAACTATGTGAAGAAAATTCAATCCTTTGAAAGAATAAATGAAGAAATCGAAGGAAATCTTCTTAGTAGTTTAAGAGGATATACCTTAAACTCATGGTACAACCATTGGACATCAATAATAATTGAAGACTTATTTAAAGACCATGACACGGTACTTCCTACTGTTGGGTTAGTTAAGAAGATTGATTTTTTCATAAACGATATTCCGTTCGATTTGAAAGTGACATATTTCCCTGAGCAACTTTTAAAGGATAAATTAAAGGCTAACGGATATGGAAATGAATTGACAATGCTGAAAAGAGTTTGCAGAGAATTAGAAATTTATATTCCTACCGACTTAAAAGATAAAGCACTAAAGCTGCATCTTTATAATAAGGTTTCAGAAGACCAAAGAGCGGAAGCAAGGGATTTTATTGCAGAACTCAAAGAGCAAAAAAGAATAATTATCCAAGAAGCAGAAGATAATCCTGCCGAATTAAAAAAGTGGTTTTACGAAAATCAAGGTGAAGCAAGATTTGATGCATCCAATCGTTTTTTCTTGGTTTTGACAGATGAAACAGATATGTCAAATAGTTGGAAATTAAAACGAAACGTTGTGTTTTTAAGGGAAAACATCAACGAACATTTAGATAATTTATCAATGGATATGACAAGTATTGAAACTGAATTCTATTGGCACAAAGACCAACAAACATATAATTGCAAATCCGATATTCTATTCCTAAAATATAGTGAATAAAAGAAGAAAGCCAGCCGAGAACAAAGGCTAAAACGGCAATATGGGCTATGTGCCCATACTGCGTTTAGCCAGACCGTTCTACCCCAAAATCTGATACACCCCCAAAGCCCCAAAATAAGCCAAAGCCGTCATCACCACCAATTGCAGGATGGGGTAGAGCCAGCTTTTCGTCTCGCGGCGCACGATAGCGAGGGTGCTGATACACTGCATGGCGAGCGCGTAAAAAATCAGTAGCGAGAGTGCCGTAGCGAGGTTAAATCTTTCGCGTCCTGTATCCGGGTTAATCTCACTTTCGAGGCGTTGGATGATGGTTTTTTCTTCCGGTTCTTCGCCGATGCTATAAATCGTAGCGAGCGTACTCACAAACACCTCTCGCGCTGCAAACGAAGTCATCACTGCAATACTAATCTTCCAATCGTAGCCCAAAGGACGAAACACCGGTTCAATCGTTTTGCCGATAATGCCCATATACGAATTTTCCAATTTGAAGGCAGACACCTTATTATCGTAGGCTTCGGGATTAATTTTTTGGCTAACTAATTCGGATTCAAAAGCGGCTGTTTTTTCCGTCAAATTCGGCCCGTAAGAGCCTAAAAACCACAAAATAATCGCCAATACAAAAATAATTCGCCCCGCTTCCCACACGAATGTTTTGACCTTCGACCATATATTCAACAAAATATCTTTTGCCTTCGGAATACGATACACAGGCATCTCGTGAATGAGGTAACTCTTCGCACTACTCTGTACAAAACGATTCAAAATAGCCGCACCAAATAATGCCGCCAAAGTTCCCAAAAGATAAAGTCCGAGCAACACCAAGCCTTGCAAATTCATGCCCATCACGCTCGTCTTGGGTACAGCCACCGCAATCAGAATCGCATACACAGGCAGCCGCGCACTACAGGTCATAAAGGGCGTGACGAGTATCGTCAGCAGGCGTTCTTTCGGATTTTCGATAGTGCGACAAGCCATCACCGCCGGAATCGCACATGCCATACCCGACATTAGCGGCACGACAGACTTACCATTCAGCCCGAATCGCTGCATCAATCTATCCATCAAAAACACGACCCGCGACATATACCCACTCGCTTCCAATAAGCCAATAAACAAAAAAAGCAAGGCAATCTGCGGAATAAAAATCAGCACACCACCAATACCCGGAATGATACCTTCGGCAAGCAATCGCGCAAATACGCCATTGCCAAAAATGCTTTCTATGACACCTGCAAGAGAGGTAAAAGTCCAATCCATCAACTTCATAGGTAGTGCCGACCAACTAAATATCGCCTGAAAAATCAGCATTAAAACACCCCCGAAAATCAAATAACCAAAGACAGGATGTGTCAACCATTTATCCAATTTTTCGGTGATATTATTCTGGCGGGTTTCCTTTGGAGATTGTACGACTTCTCCGGCGATGATATTGATGAGTCGCTTGCGATTTTCGATGTCTTCAAGTACGATGCCTTCGTTAGTCGATTGATTTTGAGGGATTTCAAGGATGGAAGTTTGCGCCTTGCTGCCGAGCCTTTGTGCTACATCGGCGTGTTCTGCGAAAGCGGTATTATCTTTTAAATATTGTTCAAAACATGTCGAAATCCATGTACGGTAGCCGTTTTCCATGACGTTTTCGCGGGTATAGCGACTGCGGAAAAAAGCATTGGGATTATCAAACTCGCGTTCTGTGATTTTACTTAATAACCTGTCCAGCCCTTCGCCGCTTCGGGCATCGGTATAAATGACGGATACACCCAAGCGGCTTTTCAAGCGATTGGTATTGAAACGGTAGCCCGATTTTTCGGCTTCGTCCATCATATTGACCACCAATATCATAGGTATGCCCAAATCCGCCAATTGAGAATACAGCAGCAGCGACCTGTCGAGGTGAGAAGCATCCGCTACATAGACCGCCGCATCGTAGTCGGTTTTGGTATTGATGAGTTCGCGTAGGACTACGGCTTCGTCGGCAGAGTCGGGATAGAGGTCGTATAAGCCGGGTAGGTCTGTGATTTCGATATGTGTGTTGTCGGCAAGTTGTCCTGATTTTTTGTCCACTGTAATACCCGGAAAATTGCCGGTACGCTGACGCATACCTGTCAGGTGATTGAAGATACTGGTTTTACCGGAATTGGGATTGCCTACCAAGGCGATACGAGTGTGATTCATTTTACATTTAAATGTAAAATGTAGAATGTAAAATAAGTACAATGACTGAGTGAATGAGTGAATAAAACACTGTTTATCAATTCGTTAATTCAAAAAGCATTGTTAGGTTATTTTTATCTGATTACTTAATTTTACGTTTCGCTGAAAAAACATTTCAAATAATTAAAATTCATAAAAAACTATTTATCATTATTTTATTTAATAACAAAAAAATAATTTAATTTGGATTGAACTGTACTGACGACTTTAGCCGTCAAGTGGCGGTATTCCCCACGACGGCTAAAGTCGTCGGTACGGGGCATTTCACTTCAATTGTTATTTTTTAATTTTGTTTTTAGCGAAACGTGAATTAATGAATGTAAAAGTTATCAATAGTATGCGAGTTATTTTTTTATAATATTTTCATTTATAATAATAAATTATTACAAATATTATTTATTTTAAAATAACAAAAAAGAAGTTCATGTCTTATCGTCACTTTTACATATTACATTTATTATTTTACATTTTACATTTCAGTAATAGCAATTTCCTGTGCTTCTTTGGCGCGTATGATGATGAATTTTTTATTGTTTTTGATGCAAACCGGACCTTTGAAAGGGGCTTTGTATTTCATTTCTACGGGTGCGCTGAAATCCAATCCCAAGGTCATCAATTGCTTGGTGAGTTCGCTGTCGCGGATGCGTAGTATGGTGGCTTTTTCGTTTCGTTTCAAGTCGGTCAGCTTTTTCATTGCTTAACTTTAATTAGATTTAATCTAAGGAAGGGTAAATATAAGGATTTTTAACTTTAACTTCAATTTGGAATCGAATTTTAATTTGGACGTATGATGGTTTGACGTTGGTGCAAGCTTCGATTATCCGTATATTTAGCGAGTGAGTAGGGTACGAATATAGGTAGGTGAAAACGATAAGGCACAGATGTCGTATCGCCAAGTTTGGAATACTGAGAGGGGTATCTTGGCAGGATGCCAGACAGAGGCATTTTTAAAATAAAATAAGAAATTCCAAAAAACAAATTCCAAATTCCAATGAAAGTATAACGTGAATTGGAATTTGGTAGTTGGATTTTGAGATTTTCACGACTGTCCGCCTTGTTGTCGGAGTTGGGAGAGTTGGACTTCGAGGTGTTGTTTTTCGATTCGGACTTCGTTGTATTGTTGTTGGAAGTATCTGTATTTGTCGTATATTTCGGTAAAATCGCTGATGATAACGAGGAGTTTGCTGTTTTCGCTGGTTTCTATACGTACAAATCTGAAATCATAGATTCCGGTCAAGAAGTCGGCGGGGTCTTCTACTCTGGGAAAGAATAACTCGGTGTTGGTGTCCACTGCCTTGAGGGTGTCAATGATATTTCCAGCAATTGGAAACCAAGTGTGTAAGGGATTGTCATTGAGTTCTTCTGTATTGAATAATGAATCACAACTTTCCAAAAATGTACCTTCCACGTCAAATAGCATGACTTGAGTGGATTTGCTGAGATGTTCCAGTCTGTATTTTTCTAAGTTGGTCATACGAGTGCTGCCCCCATATTCTGAAATAGTTGTTCTACGTTTTCACCTGTTTTTGCGCTGGTGGTCATATCACATTCTACGTCCAAACCGGAAATGACGCTTTCGATATGTGCAGATGTGACGAGGTCTTTTTTGTTGCCGATGACGCGAATGGTGGCTTCGGGTAAGATGTTTTTGAGGTAGTCAATTTCCTGCTTGATGTTGTTGTAGGTCATGGGTCGGGTGAGGTCAAAGACGTAAATCACACCGCCTGTGCCCAAGAAGTAGGATAGTGGCACTTTTTCTTGCGAAACCTCTCCGGCTATATCCCAGAGCATAATATTGAGTTTAGTGTCATCAACGTGGATGGTTTTTCTATCTACTTTTACACCGATGGTGGTCAGGTATTTTTCGTCAAATTCACTATATACAAAACGGCTGAATAGTGAGGTTTTGCCTACTCCGAAGCTTCCCGTCAGGATGATTTTTTTTGTTAATTCCATTATTCTTTGAATGAGCGTTCTGTTTTGAAATTCCTAATTCAGTCAAGCAACTTGAATTAGCTGAAATATTTTTTTGAGTTGGTCAAAATATACTGTTTGAGTTTTTCGGCAATGTTTTATTTATCTGTTTTTTTTTGTAAAGTTATACAATTTATTAGTGAGTTTGTTTTTCTCGGCAATGCTTAACGAACCTTCCAATACTACCGCAAAGTAGTAATTATAATGGTTTTGCAAAAGGATTTTGTAATTATCGTAATCAATTATAATTTCTGAATGTTGTTGCCCACTATTCGATTTATTGAAAGCATCTTCTCCAAAAGAGCGAATTGTGGTCAGCATTCCACTAAAAATATCTTTGTCGCCATGCTTCTCTGCTTTATTTTTGGAGTACGAACCCAGTATCAAACCTGTGTTGTGTTGAATAATGAAGATGTTTATAATTTCATTACTTATCACTTTTTTAATGTTTTGGTCTTTGAATTGAAATGTTTTTTGTTTTGCCTAACCGAAATATTCTTTGAGTTTATCGGAGATGTATTCTTTAGTTTCTCCAGTAATGTTTTGTTGATTGAGTGTGTTGTTTTCTTTTTCGGCAAAATCGTAGAGTTCGTCAGCAAGTTTGTTTTTCTCGGCAGTTCCTATGGCTCCTTTTAAGACTACTGCAAAGTAGTAATTATGGTGGTTTTGAAAGAAGATTTTATAATCATCGTAATCAACAAACTCTAATTGCTGGTCTCCGTTGCCTGTTTTTTTGAAGGTATCTTCGCCAAAAGAGCGAATGGCGGTGAGCATGGCACCAAAAATATCTTTATCGCCACTTTCTTCTGTTTTGTTTTTGGAGTATAAGCCCATGACCAAGCCTGAATGTCGTTGGATGATCATAACGTCCAGGATTTCAGCCTTGAAGTCATCTAATTCGGTCAGGACTCTTTCGCTCTCTTTAATTTTAAATACCTTGGCTTTTATGGAGTTAAAATGGTATTTCAGTGAAAAGGTCGTTTTTGTTTGGCGGTCTATTTTTTCTTTGAGTTGTTGGATTTCCAGACTGATGTATTTTTTGATGAGTTTTCCCATCATGGGAGAAATGATGGTCAGTATCAAGTCTTCTGATTCCGAGAATTTCTTATCAAATTCCACGTCCACTTCGCCTCCAAAAGTATCAGAAAAATTGCTTTTTATGTGAGCTACTTCTTTATCAATAATAGGTTTTACCCGTTCAGTCAATTTTTCTTGCTGTTCAATGACATCCTTTAAATCTCTGATTTGTTCTTTTAAGTTCTGGTTTTCTTCTTCTAAGCGTTGAATTTTCTCTCTGTCACCCGACAATAGTATTTCGCGTAATCGGTCCAATTGACCGTCTAAATCATCATGAAATTTAGTCATAACACAGGCTTATGTTTAAGTCAAAATTATGGTCATTATGTTCGGATACACGTTGGCACTACAAAATATATACTGTCACAAATTATGCGACATTTAAATCACTCTTTATTATTTTTCGCCTCTAATGAGGTTGGTACTGAGTTCTTGCAACATTGCCGCAAGGCTTTTTTTATCTGATTTACTGACGTTTAATATTTGTTTTTCTAAATCTTTTACCCGCTCATTAACATGCTTCTCCAAGTCATTGAGTTTATCCGCCAAGCGTTTGTCCATGGCTTTCAATTTCTCTGCCGTTTCTTTTTTCAAAATTGCCAAATCTTCTTGTTGACCGGCATTTGCATCGCCGATTTTTGAATCCATTTCGGCAAATCTGTTTTCGATGGACTGAATGTCTTGCCCAAATAAAATATCCTTGATTGTTGTAATGTCCCCAATATTCATTGCTTTTTTCTCACTGTTAATGTTATTTTTGCTCCCCATGTTGTGTTCTTTGAAAAATCACACCGCGTAGTCATTACCCGCGTTGATATGTATGAAATAAGTATTTAATAGAGTCGAGGAAATACAATAATTTCTCCACTCACCTTTTGAATGTAATACAGTTTTGATGAAAATTTAACGTTTAAATTTATCAACAAATTTTCCTTTATAGAAGGAATAAATACCGTATTTTGGACAGAATTATCCCTATTAGTGTTATTTAATCGGTATTGTATCGTTTACTAAAGTTATACTTTTCTACAATTTAATAAAAGCTGATTACAAAATCACGAAATTAAAAAAAAAATATCAGAAAAACTAACGTCACAAATTTTCCTTTTTTTAAAATTAATTTCTGTCATGATTCAATCTATGAACTGCATGATATAGCATTACAAATTCAGATAAAAAATGACTTTTTTACAAAATGTGACAATTAAAAGTAATGAGTTAATGAGTTAATCAGTATATTAGTTAATTTTGGACTTTGGACAAAATGGGAATTAGGAAATTGGGAAATTCGGTTTAAAAGCGTAATTCATTGATAATCAATTAAATAAATTTTATTAATAAAATAAAACATGTTATTAATTATTTTTTGTAAAAATCTAAAACAGAAGGGATTACCTAATTTCCCAATTCCCCAATTCCCTCTGTCCAAAGTCTAAGTTAATTGCTATATCGGATAATCAGTTGAATAGGTAATTGGTTGAACAGAGGTGATTGGTTTATTTCAATTATAATGTTGAGTCTATATTAAGAATAAAAAAGAACGATTTTAACGAAATTTAATTTTAACTTTTTTGAATTTCTATACTTTCCAATGTGGGCTCAAAATGATTACCTGTTCAACTAATTACCTGATTACCCGTTCAACTGATATACTACATCAAACATGAATATTCGTTATATACAACACGAAAACATTGACCGCAAAAAATGGGATAGCTGCATTCACTACGCAATCAATGGCAACCCTTATGGGTATTCTTGGTATCTCAATAATGTTTGCGAGCAGTGGGATGGTATCGTAGAAGGTGATTATGAATCTGTCTTTCCACTCGTTTGGAACAATCGTCTTTTGGGCTACAAAAGGCTTTTTCAACCGCAGTTTTGTCAACAATTGGGCTTATACTCCACACATGTCCTCTCTGCCAAGCGACTCAACGCCTTTTTGCAAGCCATTCCAGCGGAGTTTCGATACATTGACATTTACCTCAATGCCCGCAATCCGGTCAGTGGCGCATCAGGCTTTGAAGTTGCCCAACGCCCCAATTACCAGCTCTATCTGGGAGAAGATTATGAAAATATTTATAAAAATTATTCAAATAATTTAAAAAGAAATTTAAAAAAAGCAGCCCGCCACGACCTGACCTTTACCACTGCCGTAAAACCTGAAAAACTCGTTGAGCTTTTTCGTATCCATCAAGGCAAAAACATACCTGACCTTAGTGATAGTTCTTACCACACCCTGCACCGCATCATTTATAATGCTTTGCATCGGGGCTTGGGTTTTATTTCAGGCATACAAAATGCTGAGGGTGAACTCTGTGCCGCCGCTTTTTTCCTGACCGGACATGGAAAAATCATCAACTTGCTCCCCAGCTCTACGCCTGAAGGCAAGACCTATAATGCGATGCACATTCTCATTGATGTACTGATTCGGAGTAATTCGGGTCATCCTGTCATACTTGATTTTGAGGGGTCTGCCATTCCTTCTATTGCCCGTTTTTACCAAAGTTTCGGCGCACAAGATGTACCATATTATGCCATCAAACGCAACAGCTTACCTTTTTGGTTGAAATGGATGAAGAAATAGAAGTTGGGAATGTCGAACAAATTGAATAACGAATATCGAACAAGGAATATCGAATATCGAAGTGTCTCCTTACGTTATAAATTATTTTTTTCAAGCATATATAAATGCAGTTACAATACTTCGATATTCCTTGTTCGGGTAGTCCTGCAAATGTAATGCTGAAAATCGGGCAACTTGCCTTGCATTTATAGCACTACCCTTGTTCGATATTCCTTATTCCCCCGCTCGCTAGGTATCATTGAGTTGCTTTAATGCTTCTTGTATTTCATCCTTTGTCATGGGTTCAAAATCAAGAGATAATTCAAGGTTTTCCTCCACTACGCAGTTTTGCATAGCGAGAAAAGACTGCCCTTCATCGGTCTTGATACCTACCACCGTAAGTGCTGCACCGAGCGGTGCTTTGCTGATTTGATACATATCGCGTACGGGAACGGCTGGCAACAAAACACTGAACCTATCATGTATGATTGGAATAATGGACGTGTGAGGAGCCGCGGGTTCAAACACCTTTATCTGTGTACGTTTTGCGCGGCGCAATTCCTGTGAGATACGGTCACAATTAATCCATTCGAGTTGTGTGGTTTGAAAAGCATAAGATACGGTCTCGCTGTTTTGAGTCACGTCTTTTTGTAGTTGTGTGCGCTCGTCTAATTCCCAAAGCGTACTATTACCACTCAAGCGCGATTGATAGACTTGCATAGATGCCAAAAGTCGGTTTTGTCTTGAGGGCATTCGGACGGTCATGGCTCGCCTTGCTCGTAGCTGTTGTTGTCGTTTATTTTGGGCATTGAGATAAAGCATTCCGCCCGATTCCAATACCTGCCCATCAGTAGTGACGGTACTGAGACGCTCCTGTACGGCTTCTGATTTTTCATAAACTTCTTTGAGTGTAATTTTAACGCCTATGTGTTCACCTTGTTGCGAGTCATCTGCACCTGATTTGCGGAGTTCTCTAGCAGAAACTAAAAAGGTTTGGCGGGGAATGAAAATGCTGATGCCGCCTATTCCTTCCAACAAATTATCCACACGAGGATTTATCCAAAATTCCTGAACAGGTACACCCAAGCCCTCCGGTTTTGTGACTATCGGATGAATAGGTTTTGAATGGTAATTACGATGAAAATGTGAAGAACTACGTTGAAGATCATCCTTATATGCTGTTTGTTTCATCAAGTCAGCTTTGGATTTAGCTAATAATACAGACATAATATTTTTTTGTTTAAAGTGATTTTGGTGAAATAAAATATTGATAATCTAATAAATAATAACAACAAATATTTTAAAATAGTTCATTTTCAATACAAAAATACAATACCTTCGATTTGCAATTCGTTATATCTTAATTTTAATAATTAATAAAATAATATAATGTGTTCGCCAAATTAAAAATTACAAATTGAACGTGAATAGTTTATTTATTTTTATTTTTGTAAAAAATTAATTTTTAATTAAATACAAATTATAATTTAATTTTATTAATAATCAAAAAACACTGAATACCCAATTTGGCGAACACATTGATGATAATTAATATTTTTTAATAAAATTAAATTAACTTGAAAATATCATGTTTTAAAAATAAAAATATGTTTGCGTTTAACATGGGATATTTTTTCCGAATTTGGGCTAAAACTCGTCAGACATTTAAACATTGCTGGAAAAATATGACATCATCGGTGAATTTTGAAAATGTCAGACGAGTTTTAGCCCAAATTCAAGAGCAAAACATCAAATA
>CALIZI010000436.1 GCA_938028705.1 uncultured Saprospiraceae bacterium
GGGTGGCAATATTTCATAAAAAATTGTTTTTAAGTTGATAAAATATTATATTAAAAGCACACTTGACAGCTAAAGCAGTCATTACAGTATCTACAATTTGTATTTATCAAACCAAAGATGCATTTTAATATTAAAAATCCAATTATGTGTGTCACACTCAATAAAAATCGAACATGATAGCTATCGGAGACTAAACTCGAAAAATTTAGTAAACGGGTTACATCATTTTTATCTGTAATAAAATGTCAACCAATTTTCTAAACATGCCAAAAATTTAGTTATAAATTTATTTTTTCACATGGCGATTGAAATCGCCTGTACGGTATTACGCTCCATTTAGCAATAAAAACAAGACCTGCGCGATAACAATTTTAAAAATCAAGGCAATCGGAAACATCATTACATAACCAAAAATGGGAATGCGATTTTGGGTACGCGAAGTGGCAAAATCGAGTATGGCAGGTTGGTTGGCAACCACACCCATGAGAAGACTAAAGGGCATTTTGACGACTTTGTAACCGACAAAAAGTATCGCAAAAGCCGTCAGCAGACTAATAATGCCACTGGCAATGAAAATCCAAAGACTTTCTATGGAGAGATTCTCGACGAGCGCATGTCCCGAACTCACACCAATCACCGCAAGAAGCAATATCAAACCAAGCTGTTGAAGGGTGACATTGGCACTGTATGGCAATGACCACACAATAGGTCCGGTACGGCGCAATGCCCCCAAAATCAAACCAACTATCAGCGGTCCGCCGGCATAACCGAGTTTAAAATTGAGCGCATCACCAAAAGAAAATTCGACACTGCCGAGTATCAAACCCAAGCCGATTCCCAAGCCAAAGGAAAACAAATTGACCTGACTGGATTGCCTATACGAATCGCCGAAGTAGCGTGACAATTCCACCAAATCTTCGCGTCGGGCAATGAAACGAATCCTGTCACCCAATTCCAAAACGGTATCTCCTTTTGCCAAAAAATCTACGTCTCCCCTACGGATACGTGTGACGAGTGCATTATATTTTTCTGCAATATTCAAGGAAGCCAATGACCGCCCGACCAACATCGTATTGGAGACAAATATACGCGCCACATCAAAGTATTGCCTGTCGTGTGCCAGCGGAGAATCCACCCCTTTACCGATTACTTCAATCGCCTCGTCCAAGCCTTCTTTTTCACCCACCAACATAATGATGTCACCCTTATGAAAACGGGTATCCCAACTTGCCAAATTCATTTCACTGTCTTGGTATATACGTCCGAAATTGACATTCCAATCATACTTTTTTTGCAAATCGCGTAGCTGAATATTACAAACTTCTTCATTGGTGACTTCCACTGTTGCGCTGCCCAGTCGTCCGCCCAAAGGATAGTCTTTTTTCAAGGTTTTATTTTCTTCCGCATAATCAATTTTCAATAATTTTTCCATTACAACTATCCCAATCATACCACCCAATACCCCCATTGGATATGAAAAAGAATAACCAATAACCGCTTGATTCATAATACTTTCACTACTATCGGGAAAAGCATTATTGATGTAGTCCAACACGCCTGCCAATGCCGGCGTATTGGTGGTGCTGCCCGCATAAATTCCGGTAATGGTAGCAGCAGAAAAACCAAATAACAACCACAAACTTACTGCCACCAAGCCCGAAAATAATAACATGGAAGTAGCAAAAATGAAATCGCGTACACCATTTTTCTGATAGGAAGCAAAAAAGGAAGGACCGGAACTCAAGCCAATCGAATACACATAAATGGACAAACCCAAGAGGAAAATAATCTGCGGAATTTGCAGTCGTGCGTCCATCGCTCCAAAAGCCAAACCCGTAAACAAAACCGCCGCTACGCCTAAGGAATTTCCACGCAATTTGATACTTCCAATCAGGTAGCCCAACGAAGCCACCGTAAACAGTAATAATAAAGGATAATCTATCAGCATCTGAATCATGGCTGCGATATACGATATATTTGAATAAGAATCAAGGGATAATAAATGTAAAATGTAAAATAACTTGATAATGTCATGTTCGATTTTTATTTAATATAGTTGGCATTTTGCTCTTGAATTTGGGCTAAAACTCGTCTGACATTTAAACATTGCTGGAAAAATATGACATCATCGGTGAATTTTGAAAATGTCTGACGAGTTTTAGCCCAAATTCGGAAAAAATATCCCATGTTAAACACAAACATATTTTTATTTTTAAAACATGACATTATCAAGATAATAAATGTAAAATACAAAAGTAGCATAAGATGAAATAAGTGTGATTTTTTATTACATAAATTTAAATACTATATTATAAACTCAAAATTACTTAAAATAATATAATTTTAAAATATAGATAAAATAATACTATCTTTCATTTTATAAATAATAACGTATTTTGCCAAACAAACTATTTCACTATTATGTATTTGTTTAAAAATATTTATATTATGAAATTATTTATTTATAAAAAATATTCAAATTATATTCCCCACTCTTACATTTTACATTTCAATAATATTAAAAAAATGAATCATTACTTCATTTTATCCTTAATCGCTGTGATGTCCTTTACAGGATGTAAAAACGACACCAAGACACCTGTGACCAAAAACAAATCTAACGTTTCTACTATACAAAAATGTGTTTTTGAAGCCACTGACAGCCCTAAGCCACGTAAGATTCGCTTCGATCAATTAGAGGATTTACTTGATATTAACAATGATATTCTCTATATTTATACTTTCTTTTCGTTTGATTGTCAAGCCTGCATCCAACAAATGGCTTGTTATGAGCAAATATACAGCGAATTGAAACCGGACAATAATATCAAATTGATATACGTTAATCTCGACACATCAAAGGATGTAGAAAGTAAGATGACAGCGTTTTTGAACCAATATCAATTTGCGGGGCAGGTCATCACACTTGACATTGCCAAACCGGAAATGATCTACCGTTTTATTGATGAAGATTGGTCGGGGAAACTTCCTGCAACACTTTTCGTAGATAATAGTCAGGAAACGTGGATGTTTTATGAAAAGCCTTTTGATTATAACGAATTAAAGGCGGTCATACAACCATTGTTAACATTTAAGAATCTTATGTAATGTATTGGTGATGCGTAACTCGTAATTGATTTTAAAAAATACAAATCAAAAAGCGTTGAACGGCTGATAAGTCGAATTACGAATCACAAATTAAGATAACAAATTACAAATCACTAACTCACAAAAAGAGATTGAGACACCTACACAACTCATTGAAAAACAGCAAATTAAGTGTCATATATCAAATTCGGCACTCTGTTTGCATATTATAAAAAAAGTCAATTAGCGAAGATTCGTTATTTGACCCTCAAATTCATCAAATTTTTTGCTATGAGGAAACTAATAGTAATTGTGTTAATCTCTGCCCTGCTTCCAAATGTACAAGCCCAGACAGGCTATCAGGTCGGTGACGAAATCAGCGATTTCAAACTGAAAAATGCCGCCAATACCATGAATGGTGTTGATATGGAAGTAAGTTTGGAAAATTATAATAATGTAAAAGGCTACATCGTTGTTTTTACCTGCAATCAGTGTTCTTTTTCACGTGCTTATGAGGAAAGAATTATTGCTTTGCATCGTAAATTTGTGATGAAAGGCTACCCTGTTGTTGCTATCAACTCCAATGATGCGAGCATAGTACCCGCAGACAATTATGATAATATGAAACTTCGCGCAAAGGAAAAAAATTATCCTTTTGCCTATCTGCACGATGCCTCACAAAAGGTAGCAATGAATTTTGGCGCAACTTACACGCCACAGGTTTTTTTGATTCAGAAAAAGAAAGATAAAAACATCATCCGCTATACAGGCGCGATAGATGATAATATACAAAACCCCGATTTGGTCAAAGAAAATCATTTGGCAAATACCGTTGAGGGTTTGCTAAAAGGTGAATTGCCGACCAAGAAAGTTATCCGCAATACAGGCTGCACCATTGAGTGGAATGTGGCAAATCATCCTTCCAATTATGCTGCGGATACACGCTCTCCTAAGAAAAATTGATAGTTGATGGTTGATAGTTCATGGTTGATAGTTCATAGTTCATGGTTGATAGTTCATGGATTTATACACGCACAAACTATGAACCATGAACTATCAACTATGAACCACTAATGACATTTAAAATAATCGAAAGGTTCGAGGCAGTCTTTACATTTGTGTAGGGCTTTGCAAGCCGTAGAGCCAAATTGACTGACCATTTCGGTGTTTTTTGAGCCACATTGCGGACATTCTACGTGTCGCTCCTCCCCTATCAATTCCGCTTTATCTACACTGCCCACAGGTGGCGCAATGCCGTAGGCTTTCAACTTTTGTTTACCCGCTTCGGAGAGCCAATCTGTTGTCCAAGCCGGACTTAGAACAGTCGTTACTTTCAGGTTTTTATAGCCTTTTGAAGCAAGGGTGGCTTTGATGTCCATTTCTATCACATTCATTGCCGGACAGCCTGTATAAGTCGGCGTGATGATGACCTCTACACCTTCATCATCTGCCTTGACTTCACGCACCACGCCCAAGTCAACTACCGAAAGTACGGGTACTTCCGGGTCTTTGACTTCTTCTAATATGTTCCAAATTTCTTTCATATTATATTTACCGGATCGGCTGTCTTTAGCTCCGATAGCTATCTGTGAAAAGGTTTGAAAAACCTTTAACCCGCATAATTCTCGTCAACGTGAATGCTCCCTTACGGTCGTGGGCAGCTAAAGACAGCCCGTACTAGTAGCCACTTTGGGTAAACTTAGGCACATAGCCATATTGGTAATATGCTTACGTTTACCAAACTTTTTGAAGTTTAGTAAACGGATTTTTTTTATATTATTTTTATATTATTTTTATTTTTATTTTTAAAATGAAATTTTAATAAAATTAAAATATATAATTTAATTTATTTTAATAAAAAATCAAATTCAATATTCCACGTCGGTACTTCACATCAGCACATCAATACACTCTTTCAATTTCTACGATTTCGACCCTGCGCTCGCGTGAGGCTTCAAGGCTGTAAATCGAATTTCGACGGTCATTCAAGGCATCGCTGATGCCTGTTGGGGCGGTGGTTTCTCCAAAGGGCGTTTCAAAGAAAATTAACTGACCGGAATTGATATAATTTTGTAAAACATTACTCGCGTATATATCGAAATAATTGCGAACACAGTGGATGCGTCGCTTCGCCAACAGATTATTATAATAGGACGAAGCACGCGGACTTGTATATCCTTTAATGGAAACCTTAATCGTATAGCCTTTGTTCAAAGCGCGGAGCAAAGTACTCGCAAAAACATCCATATTCTGGTAGCCTGTACGAACTTCCCAATCAAAGAAATCTGACACGAGCCATTCTAATTGGGCTTCGTTTTGTGCATACTCTTTTTTGTATTCTTCTTTTAAATTAAAATAACTTAAATAAGTTTCTTTATAATTCTTTTTTGTGGTCGTTGCCAAGCTGCG
This sequence comes from uncultured Saprospiraceae bacterium, assembly GCA_938028705.1. Lineage (GTDB taxonomy): Bacteria > Bacteroidota > Bacteroidia > Chitinophagales > Saprospiraceae > JAHDEO01. Next base: position 5,497 of record CALIZI010000436.1, read on the forward strand.
CGGGTCGGGTTTATCATTGTCAAAATAACAAGTAACGGGCAGCAACTCCTCTAATTCCTGTATGACGGTGCGCTCCGGTACGATGACCGGCGGCGGTGGCACATAAGGTGTGCGCGAGATAATGACGGGCGGCGGTGCAGTCGTAGTAGTGGGTGGTATAGGCGGTACTTCTATCGTCATATTTGGCGATGTAACGATAGTAACGGAAGGCTCAACGGGCGTGATTTCGGTAGTCGGTGTGGGTGGCGTTTCGGTTATCGGAATATCGTTTTCAAAGGGTAAAGGCGCATTTTCCGGTAGGCTCAAAGTGACGGCATAAATATCATTGCAACAAGCCTCATCGTCGTTCAAACTCAAGGAACCTGTACGATTGGAAGAGAGATAACCCGTTGAATTATCGGCATTTATGACAAAATAGACATCATTAAAACTACTGTTAATCGGATAACCCGCATTGAGTGGCGGAGTCCATTTTTTATTTTCAAAGCGAGTGTTAAAAATATCGTGTCCGCCGAGTCCTGCGTGCCAATTGGAACTGAAATACAGCGACTGCGAAGCGATATGAAAAAAGGGTGTAATCTCATCATCAATCGAATTGACCGACGGACCAAGATTACGGGCATCGCTATAGCCGCCAAGTTTCAAAATCTCGCTGTACCATACGTCCATTTTGCCTTGCCCGCCGGGGCGACTGGAGGAAAAAAACAAGATTTCGGTTTGACGTAGGCTATCGTAACCGACATTCGGGTGCGTAGCCGTAAAGCCCGGCGTATTGACCGTTTCGGGAAGGGCTTGGGCGGCTTGCCATGTACCGTCAGGATTGCTTTTTCGGACAAAAATTTGGCAAATAATATCTTCCGTTCCGCCGCCTTCGCACTTCGTAAAATATAGTCGTTCACCATTTGGACTCAAAGCACTGTTGGCAACATGTTCGGTATTTGCGGCAAAACCGGAGAGGGATTTTGTGTCGTCTTTTCCCGTAGAAAGTAAGAGTTTGCTGCGGTAGCGTTCCCGTCCTTTTTCGTCCTCCATTCGGAAGCGCATCGACGAATAAAATAAACTATCGCCGACCTGATGCGGCGCAAATTCCGAAAAAGGTGTATTCACTCCACCTTCTACCCAATCCACTTTGACATCAAGCGGGTCGTCGCGGAGTTCTTTGGCAGTCTCGCAGGCGAGGATTTCTTGTTCGGCTTTTTGTCGGTAAAAGCTGTTTTCGTCCGCATCTTGTACGGCATAGAGTCGGAAAAAACCTTGCGCTTCATCGTACAAACCCAAGTGTTTTTTGACGACTCCACGCCAATATGCCAATTGCGTAAAACGGTTTTTGTCCTTGCTTTTGGCAACTATCGCGTAGGATTTATCGGCATCTTCATAAGCACCAAACAAGCGACTTGCCTGTGCAAATTTGTAGATCACATTGGCTTTGGGCTTGACCTTGATGGAGTTTTTATAATGCTGCGATGCAGCGTAATATTCTTTATTGTCCATGGCTTTATTGCCCGCCCGCTCATGGGCTTTGGCGGTTTGTGCATGAGCATTTCCGCAAATTAATAAGAACATTAGCAGTAATAAGCAAGTGTATATTTTTTTTGTGGTGATTAAAGAACTTAGGTCAAGTATGGCTATCATAATTGTTCGGCAAATGATTTATTTTCATAAATAATTCGCTAATTTACGATGCTATTTTGGAATTGCATAATTCTATTGGTTCATAGTTGTTGGTTCATGGTTCATAGTTTTTACAATCTCTTGAATGACAATTTTTTATAAATAAATTAATTATTATTATATTTGAATAAACTTGGACGAATAGCCCCTGATATTTATAATGAAAATTATTTATAAATTACTTTTATTATAAATTATTTTTTTATTACATTTACAAACAAAAGTAATACAAATTGATATATTTTAAAATATACAATAACGTATATTATCCTTATTTTCCTAAAATCTAAAATGCAAGACCATGAAAAATTCAAGACTATCTATCCAGAAATTGAAAAATACAAAAAAAGCTTTATTCCTATTTGTGCTTTTTTCAATAATTGTAAATAATTCTATTTTAGCTCAACCTTGTGAAGATGTTGGTAACTACTACAATAATATCAGCGATGAAATTTGTGGTGAGGAGCTAAAAACTGCACTATTTGATTTAATTAATGATCATACTGTAGTGACTTATGGGTCTATATGGACTCACTTTGAAAGTACTGATGCAATTATAAATTCTGAGGATAATACAGTAGTACATGATATGTACACTCTTGCAAGTGAAAGTACTGGATTTGATTTTATTTTTGGAGGTGATCAATGCGGTGGAGATGAGCCGACAGGTGAAGGAGAATGTTATAAAAGAGAACATGCTTTTCCTACAGCATATTGGAATCATGATGGAAACAACCCATTACCCATGTACACAGATTTGAACCATATCTTTCCTGTTGATGGGAGAGTAAATTTTCTAAGAGATGATATCCCATACGGTGAAGTTAATCCAAATCAGACGGCTTCTTATACAACATTAAACGATTCATATATAGGAGTGTCAAATATTGAAATTCCAGGATATTCAGGGCTTCCGGGCTTGAATGGTCTAGTATTTGAACCCACAGATGACTATAAGGGTGATTTTGCGAGAGCTTATTTCTATATGGCAACGCGCTATGAAGACCAAATTGGAACTTGGCAAAATTCAAATAGTAATGGACAGTACATTCTTGATGGAAGTTCTTTTCCCGGTTTTCAATCTGATTATCTCGAAATGCTAATTCGCTGGCATAATGAAGACCCCGTTTCTCAAAAAGAAAGAGATAGAAACAACGCAGTCTGCGGAATACAAGATAATCGTAATCCTTTCATAGATCATCCTGAATATGTTGACCGTATTTGGAACAGTCCACCCGATTGTGAAGAAGGACCTTGCGATCAAACGCCTCCGCCTGATGTAATAGATTGGGTTGATATTGTTGCTGTTATTCTTGAAACCACTAGTCCTATTGATCCTAATGTCATTCCGATTAATCCTATTTTCAACACAGAAGAAATAGGACTTGAATTAGAAGTATTCGAAGATAATGTAGGTGGTTGCCCAGTTATGAATTTCAATAGCGGCCCAGTAGCAGGTAACTTAGATTTTAATATAAAAGCAGGTATCACTCGTGAAGAATTATTAGAAATTTTTGTAAATGGAGCTAAAAGGGATGATTTGATTGAAGCTATCCTTCCTACATTTAATATTTCTTGTGAGTATAACATTTTGTATTTATCTGGCTATATTGAAGCATATCAAATTACTGCAGACCACCGTAACATTAGAGAGCTTAAAGTCAATGCAACTGTTGGTAAGCAAGATGTTATCGAAATTTTTTCACCCGTAAGTACTATTATAGAATTACCTTTAACTGTTGATGCAACATTAGTGGCTGCTCAATCATTTTGTGATATAGACCCAAAGGCATCTATTGCAGAAGCACGTGCTGACTTGTGTGCAACCTTGGTTGGTGATAATATTAATGCCTTTATTACTTTGTCAGATAAAGCGGCAATTTCCGGAGCTTTTTTAGACAACAGGTATCCATCAAAGACAAATGTAATTCAAGTACAAGTACCTGCCGGACTTAGTTTATTTAATATGAATTTAATTGGGTCATTAAACGTTAGATCAAGGGTAAAAGCAGTTGCTCCAGTCATTGCCTGTGCTTCTACAGCAGTTGGTAATATACCTGATAATTCTATTAAGGTTGGAAATTTTACTGGTGAAGGTGGTAGTTCATTACCTGAAGGTATTTCTATTATTGGTTTGAACTCCGGAGTTAATTATGTAAACCCAACAGAGCCTTTACCTTGTTTGAATATTCCCGCACCGGAAATTATTGTCGAAAACGATAATTGTGGATTGGGTATAGGTTCGGCTACCATAACAAATAGTATTGATACACTCACTTATGAATGGAGTGATGGACAAACCGGAAGTAGTGCTGATATGCTGAATGCAGGAGATTACTACTGCATTGTAAGTACGCCATCCAATTGTAGGCGGGCTTTTTACGTTGAAATTACTGATTCTTTACAGCCAAATATCACTCTACCGACCTCTGTTCAATTGGTAGATGGTAACAGTTTAGTTTTGCAAGCCACTGATAATACTGATTCCAACTTAACTTACCTTTGGTCAACAGGTGAAATCAGCCCAAGCATCACAGTATCGGATGAAGGGGTATATTCAGTAAATATTACTACGCAGGAAGGTTGTGTATATGAAGCAGCAACAGACATAAAATTATTAACTACTTGCTTCGATCCTTGTGCAGATTGCGCCAGTTTTTATTTTGATGAATCTTGGGATTCAACAGCAGTAAATCTTATTGGAAATGCTTATTTGACGGACACCTCAATGGTACTACACAACTCTAATACATCTCAAAAAGGAGCTTGTTGGTACATAGCGGATAGACAGGTATTATCTTTGGGCTTTACAACTACTTTTGACTTCCGCTTGTCCGGAGGTTCAGGACCACAAGGTGGTGGAGATGGTTTTGCTTTTGTTATTCAAAATGCCCAACCCAATTTAGTGGGAATTCATGGCATGGGAATTGGCTATGCCTCCATTCCCAATGGAGTCGCAGTAGAGTTCGACACTTTCCGGAATGGAAGTGCAGGGGAGACTAATAGTAATCACATTAGTGTACAGCCTTCCATCAATGGAGAGCTATCCGCAAATCATACTAATTCTTTGGGTTCGGCATATATTCCTGATGAATTAATTGACGGTGAGATTCACCAATTCAGACTACACTATGATACAGATTCATTATTTGTATTTTTTGACGATTCGGAAATTCCTATTATTACAGTAGGTAACAGCATTTACGATTTGATCGAAAATGTAGATGAAGGAGTCTGGTTAGGTTTTACTGGTTCAACAGGACTTGCTACTCAAAAAACAGAACTCTTTAATTGGAGTTTTAGTACACTTTGCAGTGCCTCTTGTGATGACGGTATTCAAAATGGCAACGAAACTGCCGTAGATTGTGGTGGTGATTGTTCAGGTTGTCAATGTATCGTCATAGACGAAGAATATGATGTTCAATGTCATCCGGACGGTTCTTATGATGTGTCTTTTTCTTTTACTCCCAAGTCGGATGGTACTAGTTACATGGTTTATGATTTAAATGATTTCTTTGAGGAACTGGATACTATCTATTTTACCGACGATGGAAGCATATCTGAGTTGACTTACGGACCATATATGTACGGTAGGTCACATTCAATTAGTCTGACTAATCTTAGTGATTCAACGAATTGCTTTACTGAAATAGAAGGAGATGCTACTTGCACTTTCAATGAATCGTGTAACGTCAGTGCAACATTTTCTGACGGATGTGTGAATGATAGTTTAGTTATTTCGGGTACAATAACAGGTGGAATAGGTCCTTACTCAATCCACAGTGATATTTACAGTACCGTAATATTCCCTGACGAGGGCAACACTTTTGAATTTACCGCTCCGGATTGTTCGGCACAGTCAATAGACTTTACAATTACTGATTTTACGATGTGTCAATACACCAAAAATATTATCGTAGAATTTCCAGTAAATGGATCTTCATGTTTGGAAAGCATTACTTTGTATCCGAATCCTGTAAACTCAATACTGAATATTTCTTTTTCGGAGCTTTGCGATGATTCAAATGTTAAAATTTATAATTCGTTAGGACAATTGATACAGTCTGATATTTTGACAGATAGCGGTGCTTCTTATGATGTCAGTACGCTCCCGAAAGGAGTGTATTTTCTACATATAGATAATGAAGAAGATGGGCATGTGGAGAAGTTTATTAAGATTTAATTTGCTTAAAAAGTAAACTTATGTTACCTTTATAAATGGATTTTCAAAAAGGACTACAAAAAATTGTGGATGTATTTGAAACAGAAGATATTGACTATATGATAGTTGGTGGTTTTGCCATGAGTTATTATAATAAGTTTCGATATACGGCAGATATGGATATTGTTGTTCAAATGTATCCGCGTCATGTAGATAATATTGTCAAACACTTTCCTGATTGGCTGCCTTTTGCAGATAGTTTTAAAGAAAATGCAGCACGAGGTATTGTATTTAACCTGACTGATTTTCAAACAGGACTTCGTTATGATTTCATGGTATATCAGGATAGTGATTATAATTGGACGGCATTTCAAAGGCGACGCAAAGTTGATTTTTATGGTATCACATGTTCTATTGCGGCACCGGAAGATTTGGTTATTTCCAAATTAAAATGGTATGCGATGTCGAAAAGCAATAAACAACTGGAGGACGTAAAATTCATCATAGAAGAGCTAGAACTAAAACGGGAATATCTCGAAATTTGGACTAAACGACTTAACATAAACAGATATGGACTTTTCTGAAAAAAACCTGCAAGCCAAGCAAGAAGCCAATCGCCAATATGCCAAATGGTACAGCCAATTGCCTGATGAACGTAAAAGTGAAATGATTTTGAACGGCTACAATTTTGTAGTTGGAAAAATTCGCTACGATGTACTCAAAGAAAACCCTTTTGCTACCGAGTCTGAGATAAGTATGCGCTACATCGAACTCACGCAAAGCGACTACCCTGAATCTACCATGAATTTTATCCTTGAAAAGATGCAGGAACGTTCTGAAGCGGACTGGCAAAATCGTTTCAAAGCCATGAAAAAAGCACTTGGCTGGAAATACGAAGATATGGCAAAATTCATTGGTGCATCGGGCAGCGATTCCATAAAAGCATCAGTTAATCGGCAGTTACCTGCCTTTGCAAAATTGGCTGTTTGCGTGTTTGAAGAAATGAACCGTCAGAAATAATTAAGTCAGAAAATCCCATTTCAATAATTTGAACTTTTCGGAATAGGCATTTTCTATACCTAACTTTTTTGATTTGTTCAGTTTTCGGTGGTGTTCGAGAAAAATAGAGTGCGCCTAAAAGCGGTACTCGTCTGACGAATTCCTTTGTTAAAGTTGGATATTTAGGCAATCAAATGGTGGTTGACTATAAAAATATTCGTCTGACGAGTACACCCTATTTTAATCGAACACTACTCAGTTTTGGAGGTGTTCGATTAAAATAGGGAATAGTTGCAAGGCGAATGTTTTTATGAAAAATGGGTGTCTGAATACTCAAATATCCACTTTTAACGAAGGAATTCGCCTTGCAACTCGCGATAATCATTTACCCTATTCTTGTCGAACACTACCGCTTTTTAGATTTTTACATAAAATAATTAATCGTATGCTTTATTTTTATAACTAATAATATTTAATTGATTATCAATGAGTTATAATTTTAAATCTAATTTCCGAGTTTCCTAATTCCTATTTTGTCCAAAGTCTAAATGTACAATATAAGGTGGCAAGAATGGATATGTGAGTGCAAATTTGAATTTTGCCAAAAGTCAATTTAAAAATAACTTTTGGCAAAAACGTCTTTTCAGTACAATTTACCATTGACAGGTAGAAACAAATCGTCCAGCGTCAGCACCGAACCAAATGTTCCTGGACGAACATTGGTTTTTTTCATACCGAATGGAGTAATGAGCGTATTGATAACATATCGGCGGGTCTTGGAGCGACTTACAAACCGACGCTTGCGAAAGTCGAGTTTGTCTGCATATTCTATGTTGAGAACAAATTCATCATCGCGAAATTTGATTTCAAAGAGGTGCAATACATTGTCGGCACGTTCCATGAGCATATCTATCTGTAGCACAAAATCGTCCCACTCATCGGGGCGTTTGTAGAAAGAGTAAGTTGTGGTATGAACACCCGCTACACCCAACACTTTTTTGATTTGATAGATATGTTTCATACAAATATTTTCAAAGGCATATCCGCACCAGATTTTGTATGGTTGCCTCTGACTAAGCTGCATAAAAGTATCTTCTCCGGTATATGGCGTATGCTCGATAAAGCGCAGATAAAAAAGCGAATACTCATCAATAAGGCGATAAATTTTGTCCTTTTTTTTCTTGCCGAGCGGTGGGTGAGCGAAGATAAAATTGCACTGTTCGAGCTCTTCGAGTATGCGCGTGGCAGTGCTGCCGTTGGGGATTTTGGAGGTCTGTATAATCTCTGTGCGAGTCATGCCACTATGCTTGCTTGCCAAGGCGCGAATGACTGCAACGTGGTGGTCCGATTTCTCAAACAGGGCAGGATATAAGCGGCTGAATTCATTTTTGAGCGGTGCATTTTTCGCAAAACATATATCGTTGATATTTTGAATCACGCCCTTGCCATGCTTCACTTCTTTGAGGTAAGCAGGTATGCCGCCGAGTGCCATATACAGCCGCGTAGTGTCGTAACGATTGTATCTGGTATAAGTATTTTTTTCGAGATATTCTTCCGTTTCGGCAAGGTTGAAGGGTTCGAGATGGATGTAGCGGGTGACACGGTTGTGCAAGCCGCCCTTGTCGTTGATGACCTTCTGAATAATCCACGAAGTCGCCGAACCGCAGAGGACGATAGCCAGGTTTTGTTGATACGCCCAATCGTTCCAAAAATAGCCCAGATAATTTAAAAATGACTTTGAGTCCTCTGAGGTAAACCATGATAGCTCATCAAGAAATATGACCAGTTTTTTTTCTTTGCTAACATGTTTTTCTAATACGCGACGCAGCATAAAAAAGACATCCATCCAATCCTCGGGCTCTTCCAATTTCTCACCTGCTAAAGTTTCTATCTTTTGAGCAAAAGACTTGATTTGCTTTTTCTCCGGTTCATCACGCGCCCCTGTTTGTTTGAAAATAATATGGTCTTTATAAACCTGATCAATCAAATAGGTTTTCCCTACGCGCCTACGTCCAAGCATGGCAATCATCTCCGCTCTTGGTGATTTAAGTACTTCTTGAAGAATTTTTACTTCTTTTTGCCTTCCGATAAATATATCGCCTGTTGGTTCTTGCATTTGTGACTCTTTTGTAGCACTACGGTAAGCGATAGATAAGTATAAGTTCGGTCATCAAAGTTATAAGATTTTTGGAAACCTTATAGCTTTTGGGGCAGTCTCGCATTTAAATATAAGTAAAAATTTTACCGACCTACACTTTCATCTAGTGCTTCTTTTTTAAATGCCTGATAAATAATTTTTTAAATAAAAAAATAATCATCATACATCTACATCATTTATTTTTGCCAAAAATATTAAAAAAATCACACTTTTGGTAAAAAAATAAAAAAGGAATAAGTATAAAAAAGGAGATATTTTATTTTTTATATATAAAATACCTCCTTTCTCAACAAAATATTTGTTCTTCTCTCCTCTCCTATTAATCAAAATACACTTCACTGATACGCTCTTGCAAAGTCAATATATTACCAATACTCTTAAAATGTAAACGCACCAAACGCGAAGCCACCGTATCCAGTTGAGGACCAAATTCATTGAGCCAGTCACCGGAAAATTCGGCTATACGTACCGGTTTTTCGGGCAATAAAAAGACATTCAATTCAGCCATATCTTCCATGTTGCTAAAGGTCGGCATTTCGGTAACAGCAGCTTCGTCAAGTACCTGCAAAAAAGTACGGCGCATTTGCGACAATTTGCCTTTCAATTCACGGACTTCATCTTCCATAATATCCCGCTCACTCACCTCTTGTACAAACTCCCCAATTGCCTCCTGTACGCTATGCACACGCTGCCGAAACTCTTGCAATTTTAATTGAAATTCATAGCGTTCCAACAATTCATCTTCCTCTTTTTTCATATTCTTTTTCTTCGCCATGTATAAATGGATTGCCAATACCTTTTTATCAAAATCAGCATACCATTCCCATTCTTTATCCAGTTCGTTGTGGAGTTCTTTATAAATGCGTTCTGCTTCCTCTTTTTTGTATTTTTTATCTTTATATGTAAAAGATTTACCGGAAGTGGCTTGTACTATATTGACAAGTTCCACGACTTCTTCCTGACGGTTTTTTATCCGTGCCAACCCAGCGTCCAAATATTCGCCGTAAAGCGTATCATAAGCCTGTCGCGTATCCGAAAATTCGGCTTCAAAAGCAGCCATTAATTCCTCTGTATTGTCCAGTTCAATACCTTTCAAATAACGACTATCATAAGCATCTTTATATTTTTTATCAAAAATAGTTTCATCTAATTCTGATTGTATAAATGCTTGTATTTCTTCGGGTTCGGTATAAGTAAGGTCGTTTTCACCCCATTTTGAATATTCATATACCTTACTCGTCACCACTGCTCTGAGTTCGGCAGCATTGCCAAAAAGTTCCCACGGAGAACGCTCGTCTTCTATGCCTTTAATGTAGTCTTTTTTAGCGTTCAATTCTCTATCAAAATTGGGCGGATGACTCGCATACATACTCGGAATATAATGATCATCTTTATTAAAAATATATTCCACACCACGCTCGTCAGTTTTTTGCGGAGCTTCTTCAGTGCGCTCTTCAAGGCTGTCAATAAAGGCTTTGGCGTGGGTCTGATGATAGAATATATCCTTAGTAAAAAGTTGGTGATCGGCAGCATCAGTCAATTGATTTTGAGCTACTGACATAGCGCGTGAACCGTCCACGACTTTCGCCAAACCCGTAATAATCGCATCGCTACCCGTCGTGCTGACCGCCACCAAATCTGCCTGAAATTCCATTTGACGCGATAGCGCAGCATACAGGATATTGATGCCCCGATATATCAATGCCAGAATATTTCGCACCACATAAATAATTGCCTTCAAGCCCCAAGCCCCGAAGCTGATGCGGATGTCTTGTCGCGCCCAATTGTCCAAAAAAACATCCCACCTGTCGCGGTCATATACCATGTCGTGTATAATGCGATTTGCCATGTAAGTGTAGCTGCCAAGTCGCATACTTTTTTGAGCAAAATGACCAAATTCGTGTGCCATAATCGCTTTAAACTCGGTCAGGTTGACTGAATTGACCAAGCCCAAACCAATCAACAGATTTTTGCGTACCGGAAAGAATAGGCTCAAAATGGTACTGTTATAAAATACCATTGCATTGATTTCGTCATTTACAAATATTTTCTTGGGCAAGGGCGCACCTGTTTCTTCGCACAGTTTGCGAATGAAACGGTACAATTCAGGATGCTCCTTTTCCTTGAGTTCAATATTTTTCGGATTCTCGAATGAATGCCTTTTAAATAAAAATTTCAAAGTGAAAACAAATAACATCGCCGCACCAACAACAAGGGCAGCTTGAAATAATATCACATAAATATTATCGCTAATGTTATGGGTAATATTCATCACAGCTAAATACAATAAATAGCCGGAAGCTATCACAAAGCCCACATAGAGGACAAAAAATAGCATCATGCCCAACAAGACCATGATGACACGACTGTTGTATTGTGCATTGGGTTTTGTGAAATCATCACGCAAATTGGAAGGAGACTGAGGGTATAGGTTCATCGCTTTTACAGGTTAAAAGGGTGAAAAAATAGTTGATAGTTCATGGTTCATAGTTCATGGTTTATGGTTTATGGTTTATGGTTTATGGTTCATGGTTTATGGTTCATATTATTATTGATTCTTTATTGAATTTCGAAGTGCTTGAGTCATTTTTATGATTATTGTTGCTTCTTCATACAGTACCTGAAATATTGTTTCTTGAATTAGTCCTCTACGTTTTGCTATGTACAAACAGGTTATAACTTCGGCAGTAGAACGTATGGAGTAACTTAGAAATCGAGAAAATTCTGGTTTGGTTTGACCAATAGATCCCTCGGCTATGTTCAAAGCTATAGAATCTACAGCTCTTTTTATTTGAGAAGTGAGTATAAATTTTTCTTCATTTGGAAACTCCCTCGTCAATTCATGAATAGTATATGTGTATTCCACAGCTCGCCGCCATACTTTTAAATCTTCAAAACTTAGTGCCATAATGATAAATTTTATGTCTATTATATTATGATGCCAACTAAGAGTTGATTTTTTACTAAAAAATTGATTATCAGCATTTTTTAAAATTATTTAAATAAAATATTTTTTAATAAAATTATTATTTTATTAACAGTTAATTATATAAGTATATTTATAAAATATAAATATAGAAATACATATAATCGATAATCAATTAGTTTCAACTCTTAGTTCACATTTATGGTAAATACTCATTAGCCTATCAACTATCAACTATCAACTATGAACTATGAACTATGAACTATCAACTATGAACTATCAACTATGAACTATGAACTATGAACTATCAACTATCAACTATGAACTATCAACTATGAACTATGAACTATCAACTATCAACTATGAACTATGAACTATGAACTATGAACTATCAACTATGAACTATGAACTATGAACTATGAACTATGAACTGATAACCGCAATTTCGCATTTCTAATAATAATATGCAAATTATTGTGGAGAGATTTATTGAATAATATTTATTAGAGCGCACAAGTTTTCCTAATTTTGTCCGTTGATAATAGTTCATAGTTCGTAGTTCATGGTTCATAGTTGGCAATTTACAGTCAATTATACTATTTACAACTATGAACTATGAACTATGAACTATGAACCATGAACTATGAACCATGAACTATGAACTAAAGTTAAAACCATGCTACAAGAATTATCCATACGAGAACAATACATTCAAGACAGCAATCTGATGCTGCGTTATGCCTTAAATAAAGGTATTGCTATTCCGGCTTCTATTGTAAAGACTTTGGAGGGCTATGTCGTCAAAGACTCTATTGATAAAGGTCACACTGATTTTAACAGCGTGACTTATGACCCTGATGTGGTGAATGATTTGAAATCGCTGGTCAATACGCACGAGCGATTGATTAAAATCGTGTATCCTGCCACGCCGGATTCTATTCGTTATTTGATTGATGAAGAAAATAAACCGAGCTACCTGAAGTTCCTTTCTCCGATAAGTTTTATTCGGCAGATGATGGGCGCAGCGATGATTTGTCTCGTCATATTTATGCTATTGAGTATGCTGACTTATGTGAGCTTTGCTACCGACGAAAATGTAATGGGTAGTTCGGGTTTGCCGATGTTGTCCAATCTACTGTTTTTCATGGCAGCAGCAGGGCTTGGTGCTTCTTTTGCCGAACTTTTTGAGGCAGACGAGTACATCACCAAAGGTACTTTTGACCCGATATTTTTGTCCTCTTATTGGATGCGCTTTACCTTGGGATTGATTGCGGGAATGTTGCTCGCTACACTAGTGCCTATGAGTGAAGCCAATACCAAACTCGAATTATTGGCACGCCCGACACTGGCAATGGTCGGTGGTTTCGCCTCCTCGCTGGTCTATCGGATACTCAAACGATTCGTGGAAACAGTGGAGATTATGTTCGGTGGAAAATCGAAAGCAATTAAGGTGATGAACCGGGAAAAATCAAAAATATTAGGTGATATTAAAAATACCCGCGCCAAGTTTACCCGTCAAATTGCCGAATTGAGCGAAGCCCTCAATGCAGGTGTGGACCCACAAAAGGTGAAAGAAAAAGTAGAGAAAATATTTGATGAACTCGTGCCACCGCAAGAGTCGAACGAAGAGGAACGCACCTACGAAGAAAGAAAACAAACCTCCTTTGAAAATGACACCGAGTTTTCGGAAAATGAAGAGAAATACCGCGAACAAGAGTACGTCATTCCTGCAAAAGAAGTGGACGCAAAAGGAGACGTTGGGTGAGTGGAGTTGATTAGTTGATAAGGTTTATAGAGTTTATAAAGTTGAATAGTGGACGAGCTAACTTGACAATGTCATGTTTAAAAAATAAAAATGCGTTTGTACTTGAAATGGGATATTTTTTCCGAATTTGGGCTAAAACTCGTCTGACATTTAAACTTTACCGAAAAAATATGAGCTCATTGGTGAATTTTGAAAATGTCTGACGAGTTTTAGCCCAAATTCAAGGACAAACACTGACTATATTAAATAAAAATTGAGCATGACATTGTCAAGCTAATTCGTTGATTTTATTTTTTTATTATAAATATTGTCAATAATAAATCATCTATAAACTTCATAACCTTATGAACTTCAT
>CALIZI010000437.1 GCA_938028705.1 uncultured Saprospiraceae bacterium
CAACTCTCTAAGGTTTTTTTTTGACCGACGGTCTACCACTGCCGACTCAACAGCTTCTGTAATGAAGTCTATAAATTTTTCCATAGCGTAAATTTTCTATAAATTTACGCAATTAATTTTTATCCGTAGTTTTCAAATAAATAAACCTTGACATTGATACAATCAACATCTTTGTCAGTTGCTTTGATTTTTTTAGCCATGCAACTGGTTACAGCATTTATATATTTCTTTTTGATGTCAGGAATATCGTCTTGTTCGCTTCCAATTTCGTCAAGATACATAGACAGTGCTGTAGAGTATTTTCTGATACTTGCTTTGTTTTTGAATGGCGGGAGAGTTGTCTTACTAATTTCTTCACCTTTGTGATCAATTGAAGTATAAACCAATACAAATCCACTTGAAACATTTGGCGCAAAAAAACCATATCCTGTATTAGTACCTGTATAGTTGGTGTAAATTGATATTGATGACTGATTCAAAAATTTACTTGCTGTTGTGAACACTACTTTATCTTTTTTTATATCATAAAAAGAATAATAAGAATCAAGTAGTGAATGAAAACTTACAACGAGAATCAAAACAATGTGTGGTATTCCCCAGAATAGTAAAAAACGTTGTTTAGACATAATTTAAGTTTATAAAAAAAGTCGTGGCGTAAGCCACGACTTTTCGTTGGTGTAACTAATAGACTTAGTTGATTCGTAAGATGATACCGAACACAACATGCTCTAAATTGCTGCATATTTATCAACAACGGATTCAAATGTTGCCGTGTACGAAGCTTCGCTACCCTGATGCCAACAACTTTCTCTTGCTACGTCCGAAGCAACAGTTTCACGGCAGCCCTTGTGAGCACCCTCAACTGCAGCAACTTCATCTAAAGTCAAGACATCAACTGAAGCTATCTGTACGTGTGTTGTAGCGTCTTTCGCAATAGCTGTACTTGTATCGTTATTGCTAAAAGCAAAGAACATCAACGAACCAAGAAATAATGATGCAATCAATAATCTCATAATTCACGTATTTTAAATAAGCATTACTCGGTTTAGCCGGTCTCTCTTGACAGAGCCGCGCGGGCATTTCTGCATACTCCCTCACCTAGTTTTACCACCAGAAATAGCGGTAAAAAGGATGATGAATACACCCCTGATAACAGGTACAAGTAGGATTAAAACGGTGCAGTCTTTTGGGAAAATCGCATACTGCACAGTTTGGGTTGGCTGGGAAACAGTTGTCGAAGCACTCTTCGCATGGCGGATTGTGCTGATAAACTGCCTGTGCGTTGCTGTTGCTTGCGACAAATAATAGCAAACAAGCAAGCACTAAAACATGTGCTAATTTTTTCAACATAACCTAAAAGAAACTTGCGCCAGGTATAATTCTGACTGTGAAAAAAATGCAAAAAATTAGAATGGAATTTGGAAGCTGTTTAGAAAAGTATTAAATTGCAGAATCTTAACAACTGAATTTCACTTTTCTAAAGTGTTATTCTAATTTTTACCTTGTCAAAGTTTTGGCAGGGTATTTTTATATTTAATTTGGATTAAATTTTTATAGATTTTTAGGATTCATATCCGGTTTTACAAAAGTAACCATTTCTAAATTTTTTATATACGGAATTTATAATTCACCCATAATTTTACAAAATTAAAAAGCAAATACTAAATAAAAATATGCTCATGTCTCAATCGAGTTTGGGCAGTTCCGCTTAACTCAATATATTTTAATTTTTTTTCATATTTATCGGGTTTTATTTGTTCATTTGTCTGAAAAACAAGCCTTACACCGTCAACTAATTTTATCATTTCTAAATTGATTAGGTAACTTTGGTCAATACCTATAAAATTGCGAAAATTACTTCTGATTCGTCGTTTAAAATGTCCAATATTATAAGAGCTGTGTATTGCTTTAAGGTTAGCTGTTACAATTATAGACCCTGTGGTTTTATTTGTAAAATGTTCTACGTGTTCAATTTTAGTAACACTTGTTACATAAAGGATTTCATTTCTTCTATAAAAATCACGAACATTATCAATTCCTATTATTCCTATCTTTCTATCCCTAGCGGCAACATACTCCTCACCCGTCATTTCTCTCACTTTAAAATTATCAATGGCATCGTAAATACGTCTCATAAAGACGAAACGATTATCAACGAGTATGCTTTTACTTAAAAAGTACCTTGAATCAATACCCATTTGTTCTGTCTCTCTCGCATACTCCTCAACTTTGAAATTTTTAGTCACGATGATTAAGGGAAATGCAATGTTATCATTGCCAAGAATAATTTGGGCAACGTCCAAACCGTCCCTGTTACCGTCATCCCCCTCATTGAGTTTTATGTCAATAATTCCAATATCAAAAAATCCCGGTGGCTTATCTGCAAGCAACCTTGTTGCTTCATGCTTACTTTTTGTCCAAAAGAGCTGATAACCTTTTTCTTTGTCAGGTAAATCTTTAGGACAAAATACGTTTTCAATTAGTGGGTAGTCAATACCACTGTCTTCAACTACAAATACATTCATTTTAATTTCATTTTTGGATTTAACTATTAATTGGACTATCGAAAAATCATAAAGTTTAAAAAAATTATATTTTTATTTATAACTTATATTAAAGCATTATTTAACCCAATTAACAATCAATTCCGATTATTCTTAATTTTATTTGAGTGTATCACAAATCGGTGGTCACGACTAAAACACCTCCAAAAGCAAATCGTCATTCCGCACTTGATGCGGAATCTGTTTGGTTTTAGCACCATTTTAGACTAAGGCTTCTGTTTAGCATTGTGCCAAGGCTCGGCAGATTCCGCATCAAGTGCGGAATGACGGTTGCTTTTTGTTTTTTTTATTTTAAGTGAACTCGCCACCGTTTTGTGACACACTCATTTTATTTAATGGAATAACAACTTTAAAGGTTGTACCTTTTCTGCCGTTTATATTATTTTCTGAAAACTCTATATAGCCGTTTAAATCCTTCAATATGGCATATAACTGCCTTGAACCATATCCTTCTTTGATTTGAGTCTTGTCATAAAGTCTGCCGTTATCAGCTACTATAATGACCAAGTATTCTCTCTCCTTTATTACAGATATTTCTAAATATTTCTCACTCTGAGTTAATCCTTCTTCGTGAGCCACCTTGTTGGCGTTTATTGATAATTCAAGCAATATGGCTAAGATTTTTTGCACGCTAGCCCTTTGACATTTAAGGTCTTTGATGGCATCGGCTACATTTAATGGCATATTTTCATACCCTAATGCCTTCTTTATTTCACGAAGGCATTGTTCAGCAAGAGGCTTAAGAGCGACATCTTTACTTTCTACGTTATGTATTTCGTTGTGAAGGTTACTCATCGCTTTGACCCTCACTTTAAATTCATTTAATACCAAGTACATTTTAAAGTTATCTGAATACTTCTCTACCTTTCTACTTATATCTTTATTTAGCAATAATAATGTTCCTCTGATTGCGTGATTCATGTCTTTTCTTCTATTCTCAGCCATTTTTTCTTTTTCATGCCATAACCAAGAAAGGGACAAGACAAAAAATAATGCAATTAATAATGGACGATAAATTCCACCTATAACCGATATATAGAATTCAATATTTTCATTATTATTTTCAATACTATAAAACCCTGATATCTGTGCAATAACAATGGTGAAACCTGTAAAAATCGTTAGATAATTAAATATTTCTAAATTCCTCGCGGCAAATACTTCATAGAAAAATAGAAGAAGTAAAGAAATTGTAACGAAAGAAAGAAAGGCATCTGGTAATCCAGCCAAATTCAAGTAGATAGTGCTTCTTCCTATTGTAACCTCTGTTTGTTCTCCGAAGTACCACGCAAATATTACGTTCATTACAATGATAGAGATTCCACTAAAGATAAGAGTGTCAGCTTTTATTAATTGTGCCCGTTGTATTACAGGCTTAAATATTTTTATTGATACATCTTTTTTTAATTCTAAATATTTAATAGAAAGTAAGAAAAATATTGAATTTATAGTAGATACGCAATTATGAAAGCAATACCAATACCACTTCTTATCACTATTCTCACAATCCCATATTTTGATATTATCACCAATGGTCCAAATAAATAATGCCAATGCTAGATAAAATAATCCCAAATCTTCCCCTTGCCCTTTAGGTCTCTCTCTTATAATACTTTCCCATAAATGCAAAATGACAATACCTGAAAAACATTCAAAAAACAACAATGTGTAATTTTGAGAATTATAACATTTCACAAAAAACATCGCAAACAATCCGAACAATGCACTAATACAAAATATTATAACTATTAGATTAGGGCGAGATGTTAATTGATTTTTTACGTATTTGAACATGATTGATATTTTTTCAATTGAAGTGTGAATTTAATTTTATATTAAATCAAAGTATCCCTGTATTTAAGAAAAGGGCGATTTTATTTAAAATTAAAAAAAATAAATACAATAAAAAAACAATAAGACTCTCAAATATAGTAAATGGAATCATAATTCCTCCCAAACCCCAAACATTCCCCGTATCTTCACTGTTTATTTCTGATTATGGCAAAAAAGAAAAAAAACGGATTTGATTCGGGTTACATACACGTACACGGTGCGCGAGTGCATAATTTGAAAGATATAGATGTCAGCATACCGCGCAATCGTTTGGTGGTGGTGACGGGGATTAGCGGTAG
Source organism: uncultured Saprospiraceae bacterium (assembly GCA_938028705.1). Taxonomy (GTDB): domain Bacteria; phylum Bacteroidota; class Bacteroidia; order Chitinophagales; family Saprospiraceae; genus JAHDEO01. Next base: position 4,697 of record CALIZI010000437.1, read on the forward strand.
CGGGAAATCTTCATTGGCGTTTGATACCATCTATGCGGAGGGGCAGCGGCGGTATATGGAGACCTTCTCGGCGTATGCGCGGCAGTTTATGGGCGAAATGGAACGTCCTGATGTAGAGCAAATTACGGGCTTGAGTCCGGTCATTTCTATAGAGCAAAAAACCACGTCTAAGAATCCGCGCAGTACGGTCGGTACGGTGACGGAGATATACGATTTTCTGCGGCTGATGTATGCGCGGACGGGCGAGGCATACTCCTACGTGACGGGCAAAAAAATGGTGCGCTACACCGAAGAACAAATGGTCGGACATATTTTCGACAATTTTGCGGGCAAAAAAATCGTCTTGCTCGCGCCACTCGTGCGGGCGCGGAAGGGACATTACCGCGAGTTATTTGAGAGTGCGCGAAAGCAAGGTTACGCCAAAGTTCGGGTCGATAGCGAGATACTCGACCTCGCGCCCGGTATGCAGGTGGACCGCTACAAAACCCACGATATAGAGGTCGTCATTGACCGCCTCAAAGCCGAACCCGACCGTAAAGAACGCCTCGCCGCTTCGCTCAAAACCGCCCTCAAACTCGGCAAGGGTTTGATTATGATTATGGAACACGAAGGCGATAAAGTGTTTCAATACAGCAAACATCTGATGTGTCCCGATTCGGGAATTTCCTACGAAGAACCCTCGCCCAATGCCTTTTCTTTTAACTCGCCTTATGGTGCTTGTCCGCATTGTCGGGGCTTGGGTACGGTCAATGAAATCGAGATGTCGCGCGTCATTCCCGACGATACGAAGACGATAAACCAACAAGGCATCGCGCCATTCGGCGAAGTGCGCGATACGCTGACATTCAAGCAATTACGCGCCATTTCTAAAAAATATAAATTTACATTTGCTACGCCTGTCAAGGATATTCCGCAGGAAGCCCTCGACATGATTTTGTATGGCAGCGACAAAGGCGCAGACGTGGTGGAGACCTACGGCAAGGGCGATTATTCGTATAATTTGGCGCATGAAGGTTTGTTGAAAATGATAAAACGTTGGTACGCCAACACCGCTTCGGACAGCATTCGTCGTTGGGCGGAGGAATTTATGACCATCATTGCCTGTCCCGAATGTGAGGGTACGCGATTGCGGAAGGAGTCGCGGCATTTTAAAATATATGAAAAAAATATCGCTGAATTGGCGGATATGGACATCGCGGCACTCGCCGATTGGGTGGGCAAACTCGAACCGCATCTCAGCAAACGTCAGCAAACGATAGGTAAGGATATTCTGAAAGAACTCAAATTGCGATTGGGTTTCCTCTTGAATGTCGGTTTGGATTACCTCGCGCTCAATCGTCCGGCGCGTACCCTGTCCGGTGGCGAGTCGCAACGCATCCGCTTGGCTACGCAGATTGGTTCGCAACTGACGGGCATTACCTACATTCTCGACGAACCGAGTATTGGCTTGCATCAGCGTGATAATCAACGACTTATCGAATCGCTCAAAGATTTAGCGGCGATAGGCAACACCGTCCTTGTGGTCGAACACGATAAGGATATTATGTTGGCTTCCGACTACCTGATTGACCTCGGACCGGGCGCAGGGAAGCATGGCGGCGAGTTGGTCGCGGAGGGTTTTCCGTCCGAATTTGATAAGAAAAAAACCTTGACTTCGCAGTATTTGACCCGACAAAAAAACATCGAAGTTCCCAAAAAACGCCGCAAGGGTACAGGCGAATTTGTAGAACTCAAAGGCGCGACAGGCAACAACCTCAAAGCGGTCAATATCAAAATTCCATTGGGTACATTTTGTTGCGTGACGGGCGTATCGGGCAGCGGCAAATCAACGATGATTAACGAAACCCTCTACCCGATTTTGCGACAACATTTTTATAAAAGCCGAAAAAATCCGATGCCTTATAAGACTTTCAAAGGCTTGGAACATTTGGATAAAGTCATTGAAATCGACCAATCGCCGATAGGTCGCACACCGCGTTCCAATCCGGCAACTTACACGGGAGTGTTCACTCCAATTCGTAATTTGTACGCCAGTACGCCCGAAGCCAAAATACGCGGTTACAAGCCCGGACGCTTCTCTTTTAATGTCAAAGGCGGACGTTGCGAAACCTGTCAGGGCGCGGGTCGGCGTGTCATCGAAATGAATTTTTTGCCCGATGTACAGGTCGATTGCGAAACCTGTCTGGGCAGACGCTACAACCGTGAAACCCTCGAAATCTTGTACAAAGGCAAGTCTATCAGCAATGTCCTCAACATGACGGTCAACGAGGCAGTGGAGTTTTTTGATGCCATTCCGAAGATACTCCGCAAGGTCAAAACGCTGCAAGATGTGGGCTTGGGCTACATCACTTTGGGGCAATCTGCCACGACCATATCGGGCGGCGAAGCCCAGCGCGTCAAGCTCTCCGAAGAACTCTCCAAACGCGACACCGGCAAGACCTTCTACATTCTCGACGAACCCACCACCGGACTCCATTTTGAGGACATCCGCCTATTGCTCGGCGTACTCAATAAGTTGGTCGAGCGCGGCAACACCGTCCTCGTCATCGAACACAATATGGATGTCATCAAAGTCGCCGACCACATCATCGATATGGGACCGGAAGGCGGTCATCGCGGCGGTACGGTCGTCTGTAAGGGTACGCCGGAACAAGTGGCTAAGGTGAAGGGGAGCTATACGGGGGTGTTTTTGAAGGAGGAGTTGTGAGAGGTGCATTTTTACATAAAAAGTATTATCTTTGAAAAAAAACTTGTGTATGACAGCTATTGAATTAAAAAATGAATTGTATGAAATGATAGACGGACTTCACGATGAAGATATCTTGGAGTGTGTGCATAAAGTAGTTCGTACATTTCAAATGAAAAATTCTGTAAAGGAATATATCGACCCGATTCACGAATTAAACGAGTCGCAACTCGCGGAACTCGAAGAAGCCATTGAGCAATCAAAAAACGGTAAAATGACCTCTCAAGAGGACTTCAAAAAAGAATTTGCAGAATGGTCTATGAAATAGTCTGGAGTGATGTCATCAAGCGCAACTTACGGCAGATATTAAATTATCTTCGGGACAATGCAAGCGAAAAAACCGCACAAAAATATCTCGCAGATTTGGAAGAACGTGTCAGTGTATTGACTAAATATCCTGAATCGGGTATGCTCACAGAAAAATCCTTACGTCCGGAGTCTTTTATTTAGAAAGCGTTACAGAGTTTTCTATTCCATAGTGGATAATGAAATCCACTTACTTGCCTTGTTCGATACTCGCCAAGACCCAAGCAAGCGTCCTTATTGATTTACCACTTGGTTTGAATATCTCTATCAGCACAGTCTATGCTATCGCTTGTGCATTGGAGATGTCGCTTGGGGAGTTTTTGGATATGATTGATTGGATTTTTACTTGACAAATCGCTCCGGCACGACATCATCAGGAAAGAAATATTTGGTGGTTTCGGGGTACTGAAATAAGATACGCAGGAAATTACTGTCTGTCCAATAAATTACTTTGAGTTTGGATTTGCCGGACATCTTGCCGACCCATTTTTTAGCGGATTTGGTGAGGTGACTATTCGACATAAAAGCGATGTAGTCTGCATCTTCGGCAATCGCCCAATTGACCTTACTTGCAATGCTATCGACATTGATGCCGGATGTATAGCGTTTACATTCTATAAACCACAATTCTTTGGTGACGGTAATTTTATCAGGTTCGATTCTATCATGGTAAGCCTCAATGTCTCTGCCTTCATCTGCACCGCCTTTTTTGATATTGCGGTTGTAAAATCCCATATCTTCCAAGAGGTGTTCGCAGAGGTCTTCAAATGTTTCTGCATCCATTTGGTTAATGGTATTTTTCCAGTAGGTGAAGTTTTTTACACTCATTTTCAGGCAGTAGGAGCAAGCGGATAGATATTGTAATGCGGCAGGTATTCAGCTATGAGTCTGGCTTCAAATCGTCGGGCTTCGGCTTCACCAATCATTTCATAACACATAAAATACCGAATATCAGGCAGGTCATTTTCGGAGAGATGTTTAGTCAGACTTTGTTGTAGATTATAGCTTAGATCTACGTAAGTGACCGTTTTATCTTCGTCCATGAGTAGATACACCCCCGTAGTGTTCGGAATTGCTTGAATCAATTCCGCTTCCAACGGCTGTATTCCCCATTTTTCTTTGATAACCATAATATTCATTTTGTTTCAAACAAAAATAACTACATAAAGATAACGAAAATTTTGGAAAGGAAGTTGCAAAAATTGCTCAAAATTATACTTTCAACTCTTGCCACACCGCCGCCACATCCCCCACGACATTCACCAAATTATCCGCAGGTAAAAAATCGGGTAGCGTTTCCAAGACATTCATTAGCACAAGGCGGAAAGGCATCTTAGGATTTTGAGTATATAAAGATTGGACTTTATCAGAGATGAAGGCTTTTTGGGCTTTATAATATTTTTGTGGGGCGTGAATCGTATCTTGATTATCGACACACCACTCTTGAAAGGCTTGTACTTCCGAGTCAGCGAAATCAGCATTTGGGTAGCTGTCTTTTATCATAGTTCGGTGAGTTATATTTGAATGATTTACAAATGTAGTAAACTTTTATGGAAAATAAGTCACTTTGAGTATTGTACATTTTTACCAGAAAAGCCTTGTCGCCTGACGAATCTCTCGTCCGCCGACTATGTAGCGCGCCGCGTTCGTGTGTCCATACATACGCGAGGAACGGGCTGGAAGCGCCGTTCTACGTTTTCAGGACGGCAAAGCATTTTTTCATAAGGCTCTACGGTGAAAAGTATGGGTAAGCGTAAAGTCCGACTATCAAAGCTATAAGGTTTTCGAAAACCTTATAGCTTTTAGGTCTTAGACTTTGGACAAAATAATTTCATGGTGACCTTTGGTCTCCGCCCGATATATGTAAATTAAGTTCAATATTTTGGGTTAAATCTATTCAAGTTGTTCAATTTTCTGCTTACAATTGCGCTGATTTTTATGTTTTCGCTTGGGTGGGTGACGCTTGCGCTTGTCAAAAACAGTACCTTCTTTACGGCCTTTACCATTTTTGGACTCTTGGGGTTGAAAGGGGGTCAAGTCGAAAGTTGAAAAAAGTCCTTTAGCTCCTTTTCGGGTCATCGCAACAGACTTTCGTTGGTCGGATTTCTTGGCTCTTTTGACCTGGGGCAGATACTTTTCCCATGGTTTAACACAAAGTTCAACTTCGTCTGCCGCCGCATAAAGTAGCCAATACGTGATTTGAACGGCGTACAACCAAGCATCTAAATGTTGGATATCCGGTGTCTGATACTTATCCATCAAAAGCTGCTGTTTGCTAAAGCGATTATGAGGTTCGATATCATAACGATGTTGATAATCTATTTGGGTCTCGCGGGTCGTATGCGTCCTGCGATTTTCACCCCACAGCCCGATAAACATATCATTTTTGAAAAGAGATTTGCCACTTTTTTTGTCGATGAATCGAATCCCCACTAAATCAAAAGGTTTATCGCTCATTTTGAACTTCCTCGAACCGGGTAAAAGTAAATCGTTCCAACGACAGAGTTCTACGGTGACGACCCGTCCGCGTGCCGTTTTGATGTCGTAGCTGTCCGTTTCGTCGCAAGGCAAGTCAAAAATCGGACGTTGTGCTTTTTCAAATCGGCATTTGGTTTGTGGATTGTACACTAGGCGCGAGGATTCCCTTTGCAAATAGTAAGGCTCATCCTCATATTCTTTGTCGCGCCCATTGGCAGATTGTTCACCCTGATAAGGCTTGTACACTTTGATGCCATACCGTAATCGAATGGCTAACAATAAGTTATCAAAGGACTCTATCAAGGGACAAATGTAATCGGCAAGGGCATAACCGCTGTCTCCCATACTGATTACTTTTTTGCTTTTGCCAAAGGGTAAAGCGGTATTCTCCATCAAGTCTTTGAGTTGACGGACGGCTAAGGCAATCTTATCGGCATCTACCTCAGCTCGTTGGTTGTCCAGAGGCAGACTCCAAGCTTCGGGATGTTCGGCATCATACAAACCTAAATTGACACAAGAAACATAATATCCGATTTCAATGGGTTGATTCTTAGGGATAGTATTGTTCGGTTTGTAGGTGAACCCACGCCCCGCCAAAGTCGGAGAATGTGGTTTAAATATCATCGTAAAGTCCAAGGCTATTTTGTACACCGACTGCTCCGGCACATACGATAACAGTAGCTTTTGCAAATGCGAGACGAACTGCTCACGATGAGGACCGTTAAGTATTTTGCCTAATTCTTTCATCACTTTGCCTAGTATGCAATAGTGGTATTGGAAAAAAGGACTTTCACTTAGTTGTACCGGGCAGTTAGCCTTAGTCTCGCTGCCTAATGCCATCATAATATTCACTAAACCTTTGGCATGATTCATGTCCAAACCTAATATATCATGGCAAAACTGTTCTGCTTTAGTTTTATTCACAGATAACTACTAGCAATAGTTTTGCCTATTTTTTTTGAACGACTTTTCGTCCAAAGTCTAATA
>CALIZI010000438.1 GCA_938028705.1 uncultured Saprospiraceae bacterium
GGTGCTTCGTTCTGAATTTGACCTAAAACTTGTCAGACATTTTGAAAATGTCAGACAAGTTTTAGGTCAAATTCAGCGCAGATTTCCTATTTCAAACAAAGACGCATTCTTATTTTTTTAAATTTAACATTGTCAAGTTAACGCATTTGAATAATTTATTTCCAATTGGTACGCCAAGCGAGATATTCAGCTATCCACATATTTATCCCGAAAGCTTTCGGGAGGGAGCAACGAACCGAAAAAGGAACGTGAAAACTATAAGGTACTAATGTCGTATCAGCTAATGTGAAATACTGTAAAGAGTATCTTGCGAGAACACCAAGAAGCAAGCGTTTTTTAACAAAAAAAATACCTCGTTATATCGAAAAAATTAAACTAATAATCAGTGAATTAGTATTTGCAGCGTGTGAATTTAAAAATAAAAAACAAGTAAGTCCGTTTGCTAAACTTTTCGAGTTTGGTAAACGTAAGCATATCACCTAAATTTGTAGTTGCCTAAATACCAGTGCCTTACTTACGTTTACCAAACTTTTTGAAGTTTAGCAAACGGGATACGCTCTCTTCTTTCCTTACGACTTCGCATAGTGATCATCCCAATCTTTCACCTTCGGGTCGCCGAGTTTGCCGATGGATTTGGCAACCAACATGGCTACGGTAGCATCGCCGGTGACATTGACGGAAGTACGGCACATATCGAGTATTCTATCCACTGCAAAAATGAGTGCCAGCCCTTCTTCGGGAACGCCAATGGCAGCGAGTACGATGACCAACATGACCATACCCGCTCCCGGCACTGCCGCCGAACCGATGGAAGCCAAAGTTGCGGTCATTACGATAGTCAACTGGTCGCCAAAGGTGAGGTCAATGCCCATAGCCTGTGCGATAAATACGGCGGCAACGGCTTGATAAAGACTGGTGCCGTCCATGTTGATAGTTGCTCCAATGGGGCAGACAAAACTGGTGACTTCGGACTCTACGCCGAGGTGTTCTTCTACGCGCTCCATCGTTACGGGCAGCGTAGCGGCACTCGAACTGGTGGAAAATGCCAAGAGTTGAGCCGGTGAAATACCTTTGAAAAAGAAGCCGTAACTACGTCCGGTAAATGTCTTGACGAGCAGGGGATATATTACAAAAATCATCACACCAAGCCCCGCCAAAACGGTAGCTGAATAGCCTATAAGTGCTTTGAAAAGTCCTACGCTCGGCGAGTTGACGATGAGCGCAGCGAGCAGGGCAAAAACTCCGTAAGGCGCAGCGAGCATGATGAGGTCAATCATTTTGAGAATGACATCGTTGAGTCCGTCGAAGAAGTCTTTGACGGGAGCGGCTTTTTCGGGGGGAATGAGGATTAAGCCGATACCAAAAAAGACAACAAAAAAGATGACTTGCAACATTTGATTTTCTCCGGAGGCTTTGATGATATTGCTTGGCACCATATCCACAAGGGCTTGCAAAGGTCCGGTTTCTTTTTGGTTAGCGGCGGCTTGTTGGCGTTTTGCGGCATCTTCTTTATAGTCGCCCAATAGTTCGGTACGGGTTTGTTCGTCGAGGAGGTTACCCGGCTTTACGATGTTGACCAAGAGCAGACCAATCGTGACCGCCACTATGGTCGTCATCAGGTAAATCCCGATGGTACGCCCACCCATGGCAGAGAGTTTAGAGATGTCTTTGAGGTCGGAAATACCCTTGATAAGGGATGCTACAATCAGAGGTATCGCAATGAGTTTCAGTAAGTTAATGAATATTTTGCCAAAAGGCGCAATCCAATCTTTTACAAACTCTCCAAAGCCAAAACGGACCGCCAATATCCCAAACAGGATACCCGCTGCCATACCTATGATTATCTGCCAGTGTAATGCAAGTTTTTTCATTTACTTAGTGTTGTGGTGTTGAGGTATTGTAGTGTTGAAATGACGTGCCGACGTGTTGATGTGCTGACGTACTGATGTATTATAGTGTTGATAAATTTTATTTGTAATGACAAAATAAATAAAAATAAATGGAATGCGGATATATTTTTGAATAAATCGAAAAAACGATGACACCGTAACACTAACTCAAGGCAATCAGAGCAATGGCGATGACGGCTGTTGTAATGCCTAAGATGTTGACAGGTCGTAATTTTTCTTTGAATAGAAGCCATGCTGCAACTGCGGCGGCTACAATGATAGCGATATTGTTGACGGGAAAGATAACCGAACCTTCCCAACCGCTACTCAAGACTTTGAGGAGAAAATGTAGGGAGAAATAATTGGGTACACCTAATGCTATGCCGGCAATGATGTTTTTTCGGGTGATTTGTTTTTTGCCTGTAAGTACATTGCCGATTAGATAGATTGCGCCTATTGAACCTGCCGTACCAAAGATGAAAATCGAAAATCGCATGTCTATCTCACCGCCTATAATGCTCATTTGTGTGTATTGCAAAAGGCATTCTATACCGCCACAAACGAAGAATACAAACAGGGGTAAAATCAGCATCAGCCACGACCATGTTGAGTTGGTTTCGGCATTGTCTTTTTTACGAATATTGGTCAGCACTACGGCGATGAGTGCCAAGATGATTCCTCCGATTTTCAGTATATTTACGGTCTCACTATATACGTATATCGCAAATATGACGCTGATGACTACCGACATTTTTTGCAATACAACAGCTACGGCTACACCAAAATATTGTACCGTCAATGCCACTGCATAAAAGGCAGAAATAAATAAAGTACCCAATATAATAGCATAAGGAAACCAGTCGGTTTGCCAAAAGCCACTTTGTATCGGTACTTCGCCCATCAGCAAACTGCCCGTCATCACACAAACAAAATAATTGACAACAATAGCTTGGTAGGTATCTACTTCTTTTTGCTCAAACACCTTGAATATCAGGTTGATAAGTGTAGAACTCAGGATAGAGCCAAGAAGATAGAGAAGTGTCATAGTTGTTGAAATGTAAAATGTAAAATAATAAATGTAAAATGTAAAAGTGTGTAATTTTTATAAATAAAAATTTACAAATAAAATTATTTTTAATAATATAAAATCACGTTTTATCATCACTTTTACATGTTGCATTTAATACAAAACGTAAGAGTGTATAATTTTTATAAATAAAAATTTACAAATAAAATTATTTATAATAATATAAAATCACGTCTTATCGTCACTTTTACATTTTTACATTTATTATTTTACATTTTACATTTTAAAACGTTTCCGTTCCGCCGAAGTGGAATGCGCCTTCGATAGCAGCATTTTCGTCGGAGTCAGAACCGTGAACGGCGTTTTCGCCGATGCTTTTGGCGTATAAGGCGCGGATGGTGCCGGGCGCAGCTTCTGCCGGATTGGTGGCACCAATCAATTTCCGAAAATCCTCTACGGCATTATCTTTTTCCAATATCGCCGCAACGATAGGTCCGGAGGTCATAAACTCCACCAATTCTCCGTAAAAAGGACGCTCGCTGTGTACGGCATAAAATTCTTTTGCTTTGGCAGTTGTCAGGTGCGTCATTTTCATTGCAACAATGCGAAAACCACCTTCATTAATTTTAGAAAGAATACCTCCGATATGTCCGTCTTTCACAGCATCGGGTTTAATCATGGTCAATGTTCTGTTACCAGCCATTTGTATTTAATATTTAGTTGATAGTTCATGGTTCATAGTTGATAGTTGATAGTTCATGGTTTTATTTTATGGACTATTGACTATTGACTCGCTGACCATTTTTCAAAAAACGCTGCAAAAGTAAGGAATATCAACTGATGTTGGTACTAATTTTTGAACAATTCCTTACAAACTTCAATTTAATAATAATGTCGGTTTTATCATCCCGATAAATTGGTGTACATTTGTGCGCTTTTGGAACGATTAGATTGTTTTATTGCTAAATTGTTTTATTGATGCGTTTTACCAAGCAAATATTTTGCAAAGTAAAAAATAATAAAACATGATGACAATAAATCCATAAAACAATAAAAATACAACCCGAATATATGAAAAATATTGAAGCATTAAAGGAAACCCTACAAACTCCAAAAAAAGTAGCGATTGTCACCCACCGCAATCCTGACGGCGATGCGATAGGTTCTGCCTTGGCACTATTTCATTACCTCTCGCGGCGTGGGCATGATGCTACCGTCATCTTTCCATCGCGCTACCCCTTACTCTTTGATTATCTGCCGGGTACAGATTATATTGTTATAGATGATGACCATCCCGATAATGCCAAAAAAGTATGCGAAGAAGCGGAAATTATATTCTGTTTGGACTTCAATTCCTTGGCGCGTATTGACCGTATAGGCGAGGTCATTGCTGCACAAAAAACGCCGAAAGTCATGATTGACCACCACCTCAATCCCGACGATTTTGCGGACTACACCTACTCCGACCCAACGGCTAGTTCGACTTGCGAAATGCTCTACAAATTCATTAGCGAAATGATGGACGAGCGAGATTTGGTGGACAAAATCATCGGAGAATGTCTCTATACCGGCATACTTACCGATACCGGGTCTTTCAGTTATTCGACTTCACCGGCTTTATATCGTACCGTTGCCGACATTTATGAAAGCGGTATTGACGGTACATTTATACAAAATAAAATATTTAACGGGCAAAACGAAAAGCAAATCCGTCTGCTTGGTTTTTCACTCACCGAAGCCATGCGCTTATACAATAATTACAACACCGGTATCATCGTCCTTACCCTGCACGACCACCGACGCTTCCGTATCAAACGCGGTGATACGGAAGGTATTGTAAATTATATATTAAAAATGAAACACATGCGTATGGCAGTCCTCATGTGCGAGCGCGAGGGCTGCGTCAAACTGTCTTTGCGGTCAAAAGGCGCATTTTCGGTACAAGAAATCGCTCAAAAATACTTCGACGGTGGCGGACACCGCAATGCCTCCGGCGGCGTAAGCCACGACACGATAGGCAATACCGTCAAAAAATTCAGAGAAATATTTGAGACTTACAAAGAACAACTTACTGCCGAACCGGATTATTAAAATATAAAATGAATGAATGTTGAATTTTGAATGAATGAATGTGAAAAAACATTCAATCCATCAAATCTGTGTTCTTATCGAATATTATCGACATTATTCATTCAAAATTCAATCTACATTAAGAATAAGAAAAAACGATTTTAACGAAATTTAATTTCGCATTATATTAAAATTTAATTTTTAATTAAAATAAAATTATGTATATATTTTAATTATTTAAAAAATATTAATTATTTACTTTTTTCTTATTGCAATTTTTTAATATAAAAATAAAATTTTAACTTTTTTGAATTTCTATACTTTCTAATGTGGACTCAACATTCATTCATTTTCATTATGAAATTATTAAAAATAAGCCTCATTATATGTACGTTATTCCTGCTCGCCTATGCTTGCAATCAAGCCCCGCTCAAAGGATATAAGACCACTGATGATGGTTTGATGTACAAGCATCATATTCAAAATAAAGGCGCAAAAGCCCACGTCGGCGATTATGTAGCCTACCACCTGTACTTTCGCAGAGAAGATAGTGTATTGACGACTTCGCGCGAACAAAAAGTACCTATCAGGCTTCAAATACCGGAAGGCATGGAAGAAAATATTTTGCTCCAATCGCTCACCAAAATGGCAGCCGGAGACAGCCTGACGATAGTACGGGAGCGCGATTCTGTGGAAATGCAATTGCCGCGAGGCTACGAGGAGGGTGATTATGTATTTATAGATATTGCCATGCTTGAAGTCACTAGCCAAGCCGATGCCCTTGCTAAAAAAGAAGCCTTATTAGTTGATTATTTGCCTTCCGAAGCAGGTTATTTTTATAAAACACATACCCAAAAAACAGGCAAAAAACCGCGTCCGGGCAATGGCGTTGCCTTTGATATGAATTTGCGGAAAGATGATTTGGTTGTTTTTACGACACGCGGAAATACACCGATTAAATACCGCCTACCCGAAAATGACGACGATCCGAATACGCTGTTTTTCAAAGATGTATTGGCTCAAATGGCGATAGGCGACAGCGCGACGGTACTCATGGAATCCGATTCTATTATTTATCAGCTTGACCCGCAATGGGGATTTCAATCGGGCGATTTGGCGATATTCGACATCACGATGGTCGAAATTAAAACCAAAACCGAACTCGATGCAGAACAAAAAGCCTTTGAGCGAAAAGCCGCCGGAATTGCTAAAACTACTCGCGCAGGCATCAAAAAATACCGCAATGGCAGTCTCGAAACCGAATCTACCGCGAGTGGATTGAAATATCACATCATAGAAGAAGGCACAGGCGAAAAACCCGTAGAAGGTGACTTGGTGACAGTACAGTATTCCGGTCATTTGACCACAGGCGATTCTTTTGATGATTCCTTCAAACGTGGCGAACCATTCAGATTTGCGGTGGGGCAGGGGCGTGTCATTCCCGGTTGGGATGAAGGCATACAACTCCTCAAATCGGGTGCAAAAGCCTACTTTTTTATTCCCTCTGAACTCGCCTATGGCGAACAAGGTATGCAGCCCGATATTCCTTCAAATTCGGAATTGGTGTTTTATATCGAATTGGAAAATGTAAGGAAAGGAGAGTAGCGGAAAATGATTTTTTTTATTAAGTAACAATAAAATAATGACGCACCAACAACTCATCGCGACATTAAAAAAGAAAGAATACAAACCCATGTATTTGTTACATGGTAATGAATCGTATTTTATTGATAAAATTATACAATATTTTGAAAATCAGGTATTAAGCGAAGCTGAAAAGGGCTTTAATTTTACGGTATTGTATGGTAAAGAGACCAACTTTTCGACGGTGACGGATGTGGCGCGTCGGTATCCGATGATGGCAGAACGGCAAGTGGTGATCCTGAAAGAAGCACAGCAAATGCGCGACATCATTAAGCTCGAAGCCTACGCCAAACAACCCACACCGACGACGATATTGGTCATCTGTTATAAGCATAAAAAACTTGACGGGCGGACAAATTTTGCGAAAGCACTCAAAAAAAACGGGGTCATTTTTGAATCTAAAAAACTGTACGATAATCAAATACCGGAATGGATTATTACATATTTACAGGATAAAAAATATCAAATTTCGCCGGATGCTTGTCGCTTAGTGTCAGATTTTTTGGGTACTGATTTGTCTAAAATTTCTAATGAGTTAGATAAACTTTTGCTGAATGTACCCGAAGGTACGAAGATTACGCCGAAGCATGTAGAGGACAACATCGGCATTAGTAAAGATTATAATGTATTTGAATTGCAAAATGCCTTTGGGAAAGGTGATGTCTTGAAAGCTAATCGTATTGCGAATTATTTTGCTGCCAATCCGCGTGATAATCCGATGCCACTGGTGATAGGTGCTTTGTATAATTATTTTAGTAAAATATATATTTGTCAATTTTTGCGTAACTCACCCGACGATGCCTGGGTAAAAGCCCTTAAATTACGCTCCTCATGGTTTTTGAAGGATTACAAACAAGCCATTCGTACCTTCAACAAACCCAAAACCGAAAAAGCTATCGCCATTTTACGTGAATACGACCTCAAATCAAAAGGTGTGGACAGAGACAGTACACCCGAAGGTGAATTGATGCGTGAAATGGTTTGGAAAATTACGAATTGTTGATTTGTGTTTCTTTATCCTTCCATTTCAGCCTTGATACGCAAGACTTCTTCTACGGAAATATCTGCAATTTTGGCGACTTCCGTAGGTGTCATGGAGGTCGATGAAATGAGATTTCGGATGATGTTCATATTTGCCTTTCTTTGTTCTTCCGTTGCTTTTCTTTGTTCTTCGACTTTACTTTCTAATACTTCAACTTGTTCTTTTGCCGTCTTGAATTCAAGTACTTCAGCTTTATCCAATACAATATATTGATCTTCTACCATGCTTGTTTGTTTAAATTCCTGCTCAACCTCCCTGTCAAAGCCCTGTTTAATTTCAGGAGGCAAGTACATAAGAATATTTATAAAATTAATGAGTTCTGTTATGTGTTCTTTTGAATAATTGCGTTCCAAAGCCAACCTAAATAACTTGACTTTAAATTTTTGTCGTAATTCAAAATCATTTTTAGTTTGGTTGATATACTTGCAGGTCAAAACGACGAGTGCAAATACATTATCGGATTTCAGTAATTCATTTTCGTCTGCATCACGCACGAGATAGCTGTTGAATTTGTATGTCAATTCTGTACCTCTGAAACTGTACTCATAGCGGTCGTGCGATGTAGGTACATCATCGTGTGCATAAACGACAAAAGTGGTAATCGCCTTACCTTTACTGTCAAAAATCCGGTAAAAATACTTAAAAGTCTTTTCCGTAAAGTTCACTTTACGCTGCGATTGTACTTCTACATGCAGAAAAATATGCTCGTATCCACCATTTTTCATCGGGATTTTGAGCAATTTATCTACTGACATACGCCCCTCGGCGGTTTGTCTGGGTATGATAGTTGCTAACTCCTGTTCCAGAAATATCGGTGGCTTACTGAAATCTATATCCTCCAACAATTCCGGCATAAAAAAAGTGATGAATGGTTTGAAGAACATGTTAATCATGCGTTTCCACCACCCGTCATAGTCAATATGTGGTTTTGTTGACTGGTTTTTGGATTTCTTCATGTTCAAAAATAATAAAAAATTCGGAAAAAATCAAAAGGGAGGATGGTCAATGGTTGATAGTCCATTGTCGATAGTCTATGGCCAGCCGACAGATAGAGTGATTTCTATGGACTGTTGACCATCCAATCACTCCAACTCCTCAAAATAGCCTGTCTTTGTATTTTTACGTACATTATTCCAATCGTAATACTTTCCGTTCATAGCGATATATACACCCGGCGGCAGGGTTTGTACAAATGCCAATGCGCTACCAAGATTAAAAAAACCATCGGAAGAAGTACCAAATTCGTAGGGTATCATTGCACCTGTCATCACGATAGTTTTGTCTTTTAACTCCTTCGATGCCAATACTTTAGCGGTATCTACTATGCGGTCTGTACCATGCGTGACTAAGATTTTTTTGTACGGACAACGCGCACAATTATAAGCGATAAGTTCGCGGTCTTCGTCGGTCATTTCAAGGCTATCCACCATCATCAATGTGCGAATAGTGATGTCAAGTGTGGAGCGTCCGAGCCGGAACATATCGTGTAGGTGTGTATTTTGAAAATACAATTCACCCGTTATCATATTATATTCTTTATCAAATGTACCGCCGGTGACGTAGCAAGCTATTTTTTCTTCTTTCATAGTTTTTTGTTTATCTGTATTCAATGTGTTCGCCAAATTAAAAATTACAAATCGAACGTGGATAGTTTATTCATTTTTATTTTTGTAAATAATTTATTTTTAATTAAATATAAATTATAATTTCATTTCATTAATAATCAAAAAACACTGAATACCCAATTTGGCGAACACATTGTGTATTGCAAGGTAAAAATTATTTTTAAAATAAAAAATATAATATAATAAATGCTATTATGAAGATGCTTTATTGATATTATTGCAAAACGAATCAACGAATCACGAGGCATGTTTAGAAAAGCAGTTGACACTTTAGATAAAGAAGTAAATTAAACTTAATGGAAATAAATATATGGTAATTAATCTCCTGATAATCAAATAGTTGTGTTTTTTAGTAAAAAAGTATGCCAAACTCATATTTTAGAAAAAATCAAATAACCAGTTTTAGCAAATAAGTATTC
>CALIZI010000439.1 GCA_938028705.1 uncultured Saprospiraceae bacterium
GCCGTTGAGGTAGGTGTTGTTGAGCCTTCCATACATGTCGTAGTCGTAAGAAAGGACTTTGCCGTTGGGGTCAATGATGCTGTCGATGCTGTAGTCGGGGTGGTAGCGGTAGTGGGTGGTCAGCGAATCGGGCAGCCCTGCACCTATGGTGATAGACGTGGGGGCATTGACCAGATTCATGGTATAAACAGACGAGGTGACATCGAAACCATTGTCACAGAGTTTGTATTTCTGTATGGTCATATCTGAATATTCGTATCGCGTTTTCAGATTTTTTTCATCGGCTTCCAGTTGTACAGCACCGTACATATTGCGCTCCAGCACCTCGTGGGCTTTGAGTGTGGCGTAAGGAAACTCCGGCAGGAAATTATTTTTACTTGCGCCATCGGGTACAAAGCGGAGTATGGCGTATTTGTCGTCATTACCATAAATACTATTGTAGTCTGCTTCAATAGTATGCTTGGTTTTTAGGTGCGTGGAGGCGTAAAACAGATTTCCTTTGTGCGGGTAGCCGAGATTGATGATTGTTTTTTCTTCACTTCCCGGTTCAAGGGTATCATCCCAACAGAGGATACATTGTCCGTCTTCGTAATATCCGTAGAATCCGGCGGGCGGGTCTTGGCAGTGAGACCAGTGCGCTGTAAAACAATTGTCAGGGTGCGAAGTAGTGCCTGTGTCGTCGTCGTCACATTCACTGAGGACGATAATGGAATCACGCTCTACACCATAAATATTAACATCATTCCAATCATTGCTGTATGTGAAGTAGCTGGAGGTCGAGACGGCATTTTGTGCGGGTGCTTTGGATGTCGTGCGTTCTTCAAAGGCGATATTCCGCATTCGGTATTTCCAAGTCCATTGTACGGGATAAAACAGTCCGTCGTTGCCATCGTCAAGGTTTTGTAAATGCTTGCCCAAGCCATACAACATATCAAGGGGCATATCCTCGCGATTCATCAAATCATAATAATAAAAATATTCTTTTTGATTAAAAGCATCGGGATGCTGCGGCGAATAGCTGCGTGTTTTGTACAACTGCCAGGATGGTTCCCATTGGAGTTGTTGCCAGTCGGTATTGCCGTAGAGCATAATGTCGTAACCTTCCGAGTTGGTTTTGCCGGTATGGTCTGCATCGTAATACTCGTATTCGCTAATGGTTTGTATGGAATCCGTGCCACCTGTGGGCGTACTGTCGTAAGCGGTCTCTGTCTTTTTGGTGGTTTTGATGAAGTAGCTGTCGAGGTAGTAGGGATGCCATTGGTTGATGGTGTTTTCAAACACCGTTTCATAAAAATCCATACCGCTGTAACAGCTTAATCCTGTGATAGAGATAGACGGAGTCTGTGCATTATCATCAACATAATCTGCTATCCGCATGTCTATATAATCATGCCCATGCGGATGATTTCCACTGTCACTCATCGTGATGCTTTCGTGAAATGCCCGCTTGCTGCCGCGTACAAAGGCTTTTTGAAAATCGTAATCTGTTTCTGTTTTGGAAAGCAGATTATGCTGTCCGTCGTATTGCTCGATTTTGTAGAGTTTGCCCCATAGCAAGCCTTCATTCTCACTGATATTCAAGGGTTTACCAAGTTGAACATCTACGTCTTCGGGCAGGTTGTAATGATAATAAATGGTGTAAGGTCGGTTGCCGGAGGTGAGTTCAGGTCCGGTGACAGTGGTTTGGCTGTAGCCGTATTTTGTTTTAAAATGACTATCCCAAGACATGTTTTTCGGCATGGGCGGATATTCATTAAATATTTTTTTATCATTATACGAATAATCCCATTGTCGCGTACCGTCTGCATCTGTGATGCTTTTATTTTTTACTAAAAAATTGACGGTAGAAGAACGCGAAAGAAATGTTTTATTGAAATAATTACAATTATTACGATGAATAAGGTCGTAAAAACGCCTTTGATTTTGTACAAAATTGACATAAGCCACCGGACTGCTTTGATAGGTGATTTTCGTCTCCTTGCCCAGCGGGTCGGTAATGCCTGTGAGTAAGGCAAAATTGCTATTGGTATAATTTCCAAATTCGGAAGGGTCAATAAAACCTGCCGGATTGAGGTAGGCGGTATTATCATATTTAAAATGTGTAGTGGGCAGGTCTCTGTCTAGGTATGTTGCCGTTGATTGTATCGGAAGTTGCTTAATATTGCTCAACATAAATACATCTCGTTTTCTAAGCAAATCCGGTTTGACAAAATCTTTGGTGACGACATTCTCTACTCCGTCTCCGGTAACATCTTTCCGAATAGTATCCTGATAGACCACATAATGAGGCAACTGCTGATGTTGATAATCCAACTCTTGCTGTGCTACCAATTGCCAGCCGTCATTGCCCTGCGGCGTGGTGCTGTGCGCGCCATTGACTTTTGTATGCCTGACGCGGTGCAAGACATAAGGATTGCGGACATAGCGGATGAGTTCTACTTTTTTGATTTTTACGTTTTCGTCGGCTAAAGTGGGTTTGTTGGGATAGGTCAGTATGGCTTGATTGCAAGCATTTTCGGGTTGATTTTCCCACCAAAAATTGGTCGCATTGGGTGTCCAGTGTGATCCGTCATCATCAAAAAGTTTGCAATAATCATTCACTTGGTCAATATCGGTATATAGTTTCAATGCCTGATGCCAGGGCAAGCCTACACCAAAATTTGGGCTTACTTGATGCCCGTCCTGCAAGTAGCCGGACGAGGGCAGACAGCTAGGTACGCAAAGCGGATGCTCATAGACATAAGCGGAACAGGTATTAAAAATTCCTTCTCCATTACCAATATCATCTACCACAAGGATTCTCGAATCGCTACCATCCAGCGAGTAGTCCAAATCGGCATTTGCAGGTCCTACTTGGATACGAACATCGTAGTGCGAAAACAGATTTGGCATAGAAAAGTGATTAGACATAATAAACTCACTATCAGATGATAAGCCTTCCTCGACACACAAATATCTTCCTTCTTCGTATGAATATTCGGCTTCGCAGCCTGCCGTAGAATTCCATTTTATAGCCTGATTAAAAGTCGTAAATATGGTCTCACTTCTTCTTGCATTCCAAGCATCGGCATGTGGGTGTTTTTGGTTGCCATTACTGTAAGTTTGTGTTATCGCATTATCGCCCGCAACAATATTTATATCAAAATTACAATTGGCTTTATTCTGATTCGCTACTTCTACCTTAATCTCATACATATCTCCTGCGGCAAATGAAGTTCCGGCAATTGTCGGAGATTCCAGAAAACCATGGTCAAAAGCTGCATCGTCTTTAGTCGTCACATTTTCTGCATATAAATAACCGGAGTTGCAGCCATCTATCTGTGAATCAGGAACAACCGTACCTCCCACCATTTTTTGACCTATATAAGGATTGTTTGGTCCTGTGGAATAGGTAACGCCCGTTTCAGGACAGCCCTGCTCATAAGGACCATCAGCTTTTAGGTGTTTGTATCGTTTCCAAGGATTATTATTGAAAGCAGACTCTCCCTGTTCACTTCCCCATGCGGCAATGACCTGTTTGGTATAAAGCGAATCAAATCTTTGTAAGTTATCACCGGAGACGACAGGATTTAGGTTTGGATGATTCATGGATTGATAATCAAACTCCAGTTTTTCCGTACCAGCATCTATTTTTCGTAAAAAAATATCTCTGT
Source organism: uncultured Saprospiraceae bacterium (assembly GCA_938028705.1). Classification (GTDB taxonomy): domain Bacteria; phylum Bacteroidota; class Bacteroidia; order Chitinophagales; family Saprospiraceae; genus JAHDEO01. The sequence continues at coordinate 3,654 of CALIZI010000439.1, forward strand.
AAATACCTCTCCTAAGCGTGGGGTCGGATATATTTGAACCGCAGGTATATTTCCGAATAGCCTGAGCAAGTCTGTATTGTTTGAACTCTTTAAATTGGTCAAATTCTCCGAATACATCATACACAAAATGAATACTGCCATGTTTGTTGGGATGCGTGATTTTATTGGCATACCATGCAGCGGTTTCTACTTTGGGTACAATTTGCGAGCCGAGTGCCGCACCTCCGTTGGCATTGACATTATGCCGTCTGTTGTTCGCATTTCGTTGTTTGCCTTGTATGGTATAAAAATGATAAACAGTACCATCGTCTATCAGCACTTCCCAACCCAAGCCGTCAAAACGCGCCTCTATATACCGCTCAAATTTGTGCAGTACAAAGACAGCCCGCTCACCGCCTTGATATTTGTCGGTATATTTATACACCATGCGTCCGCTTGCTACGCCGGGGATGTTCAATGTCGGAGCAAACCAAAATAACTTGCCCTCATTGATAAGATTATTGAACGAAATAGGCATCGGATTACCCAAAGGACCCGCAGTGTTAAAAGCGTTCATTTCCTGCGGCGTGTATTGGTTATAATCTTCGGAAGAAATGCTAATCGTGGGTACATCCAGATTCCAGCCTGTGCCATAAGGTATGCCTGTGGTTTGTGCCAGGTTGCTGCCCGAAGCAAAAGAAGAAGAATAAGACATCGTAGCCGTATAACTCAATCCACCCGGCGTAGAGACCGTACCCAAGTCGTAGGAAGTACCAAAAGTACCATTGAAGAGGTTGACATCGCCACTGATGCCGCCTTTGCTAAGTTCGGCGGCTTTGGCTTCCGAGGGGGCTTGTTGCCCGTTGTCGCGTCCGCCTGTAATTTGGGCGTACATCGTTATATTTTGGGTTATCAAAAATACGAATATAATAAACCTAATTATATTTACCATTGTAATATGTGATTTTTTGTTAATGATTAATTTTTAATGGTTAATGATTTTTTGGAATTTGTTATTTGTTATTTGAAATTTAAGAATTGGCGGAGCCGGGCGTGAGTGTAAATCAATCCGATAATCTAATGTCGAATGTCCCGGCTCCCCAATTCCCGAATGAAGACCCTCGTACCGACGACTTCAGCCGTCGCAAACGCAAAAAGTGAATTTGTAATTAATTGATTTTTATATATTAAAAAATTAAAATAAAGTTCGCTTAACGACCAAAGTCGTCGGTACGGTGTCTTCGGTTTAATGGTTTTTTGGAATTTGTTTTTTGAAATTTGAAATCTAAGAATTGGCGGAGCCGGGCGTGAGTGTAAATCAATCCGATAATCTAATGTCGAATGTCCCGGCTCCCCAATTCCCAAATGTTTTGATACTGAACCACTAAGTCCACTAAGGGCACAGAGGTCGAATTAACACTCCCGTACCGACGACTTTAGCCGTCGCAGGGTTTCAGACTCACCTGACGGCTAAAGTCGTCAGTACAGTCCTTTGTGGTTCAATTTATTTCATGCTTTTACTTCCCAATAATCATCTGTTTGGTATCGGCTATTTCGCCATTGATGACCAAAGCATAGCTGTATGTACCGGGAGCAAGTTTTCCGATTTTTAATTTAATTTGTCCTTTACCTGTTTGTATAATTGCCTCTGTATGAAGCAATTGACCATTGGTGTCATAGACATGAATAGTGGCTTTGTCGGCATCCGCAGGTACGTAATATCCGATAAGTGTGTTGGCAGTAAAGGGATTGGGTTGGTTTTGCTCCAAGTACGCGCCTTGTGTGTTAAGGTAGATATTTTGGACACCGGTATTTTCCGGTAATGACTGGTCACAATTGCAGACCATCGTTTTGAGTTGCTCTACTTCTGCTTTCAAATCTTTCAATGCTTCTTGTTGTGCATTGATGATGTTTTGCTGCTCTTTGACGGCATTGACGAGGAGGTACTTGATGGCGTTTTCCTCCACACTCAGATAATTTGCAGAACTCTTGGTTGCTCCTTTTTCGTCCTCCTCGCGGTAGGTAAATTCTTTGACCAAATAAGGCGCAGCTTTCTGCAAATCTTGAGCAAAAAGCCCTACGTGTGAGTCGGTATTTTTGATGCCTGCCACACCGTTGTAGCGGTAGCGAACCGGATTGAGTTGCAGGATGACATCCAAGCCGTCTTCCAGTACGCTGATGTCTTTTTTCAAACGCTGGTCGGAGGCATTGATGAGCGAACCATTATAGGTAATCGTTCCGTTGACATGTAGTTTGGATGACGGATTGACCACGTCTCCTATGCTTACATCGCCATTCGGAGATTGAACGTGAATCTGGGAAAAAGCAAACATTGGAGCAAGGCTCAACAATGTTACATAAATTAATTTTTTCATAATAAGTCGTGTTTTCGGACTTTGGTAAAATGGAAATCAGGGAATTGACAAATCAGTTTTTAGTTTATAAATATTTTAAATAATTTATATTAATAATATATAATTAATTAACCTATAAAACATTATAAAAATTCTGATATTCGATACCAAATTTCTTTTTTATCCAAAGTCAAATAAAAATGGTTAAATAATAGGCATAGCAAGTCCGTTGGCATAGCGTACAAATTGCTATACTTTTTGATGTGTGATATTCAGAAATAATTTTTTAGAAAATGTTAATTTTAATTATACGTTTTTATTGGGGTTGTATAAAAATCATCCCGATAGTTATACGGGATTACATGATAAATTAAATGATGTATTATTTAATAGGTTAAAAAATATTCAGCTGAATGTTGATATAGAGACATAGCAATGGTATGATACAGCACCAGGCATGTTTCTTTTCAATGGGGTATGGATATAGAAAATCTGTTAGTGGTAAAGTGAAACTTCACCCTTTGAGTGGAATCGGCAATAAGTAATAAAAATGGTCTGATTTGTTCTAAAAAATCAGAGAAGGACGTTTTTTACGATTTTTCTTATAAAGTATGGTTTGAATTATAACATTTGATTATCAGTGTATTCGGTTGATTTACAGTGCAATTATACGGGTTTTATATCTGATTTCCAAATATTTTAACATTTCTTTGTGTTATTTTTTATCGTAACATAATTGTTCGACATTTTGATGACAAAACTCCATTCAGGAGTTAAAATATTTTTATTCCGCAGGTACAAGCATCACATTACGCATTACATTTTTTGACAACATGAGTAAATCCTCTTGCCGCGCAGTAGTGACATTGACCAATCGAAAACCGGATTTGCCGGATAAGGTCGTCCAACGCCATTGCCACTCATCAATGGTTTGCATATCGCCATTATCAAACCACCAGGCGGTGTGTAGTTGGTCATTGCCTTTGGTGAGTAGAGCGGTGTATATCTTGGTATCGTCAATCGTTGTCTTGGTGATTTTCGTAAATTCGTAGCCGCTTCCACTCCAACAGATACGCGGGTCATGGCTACCTTGAAAGGCTTTGACGGCGGGCTTGATATAGATAAGGGCATCCTCATTTTCAAATTTCAACATGCCGTTTTCGGTTTGAGATTGTTGGAAGCCGGGAATGGAAATATGCGCTAATCCCGCTACATTCGGTGTATGTGTTTGACGGAATTGCCAGCCGGTGACAATGAGTAAAATAGGAAGTAAATAGGGAATAAATACGAGTATTTTTTTCATTTTGAATGGTTAAAATTCATAAAAGACCAAAAGCTTTTTATTCATCAAAAATCCACGGATATGCCTTCGGAAAACCTTTTCTCCATGTAAGATGCCAATGTCCTTCGCCTTCTTCTACGTCCAATTTTAAATTGGACTTCGGCATACCGTTTTTGACAAGTAATTCGTGCATTTTTTTGATACTTTTTACAGTAGGTGTTTCAAGTTCTCCTGCGTCGAAATAAATTCGTTTTTCCGATAAATCAGCGACAGATTTATGTAATTCATAGACCTTATCATTGACCCAAAATGAGGGTGAAAAAACAATCGCACCACCATAAATATCGGGATATTTCATCAGCATATAATAAGACATCAAGCCACCTAAAGACGCACCTCCGATGACCGTTGAAGCCGGTCCTTTTTGGGTGCGATAACGACTGTCCACCCATTGTTTGACATCAGTGGCAATCCATTCAGCATGTTGTTCGCCTGTCACTTTTTTCTCTTTGGGGAGGCGTGGTGAACGGAAAGGTTTGTACTCTGTCAGTCGGTTTTCTTCAGAATTATATATCCCTACGACAATGGCTTGATGCAATCCCAAATGACCTAAACTATCCAGCACTTCATCAACTTGCCATTCATGTCCTACTAATATTTTTTCATCAAATAGCGAATTGCCATCCATAAAATATATCACAGGATAAGATAGCGTATCCTTTTCATAATCAGCGGGTAAGTAAAGGCTTAGGGTTCTCTTTTCATTCAAGTAATCTATGGTAATGGTGTCTTTTAATATTTGTACATTCGGAGAAGCTGTATGTACCAAACTTGCCACCCACTCTTGATATTCCTTGTCTTTTTTTCTCTTTTCAAAGTGTTTGTACACATTATACACAACGATTACAGTGAATAATATCAGGGCTAACTGAAGTATTCTTTTTTTTATCATTGCTATAAAGTTTGAATGAAAACTTAGGGCAAGTTGAATATGTAGTTCCCAAAAATCAGAGCGGGGAGAGTTGTCAGACGAATGTTGTTTTATAATGCACCGATATTTGATAAGATCTTCGTTTTCAAAAAAAGAATTCGTCTGACAAAATACCACATAAAAAACTTGGGGACTACATATTCAACTTGGGTTAGGTCATCAATTGTCTTATATCTTCCACAAACCGATCTTTATCATCCACATAAACGGCAATGGATGTATATCTCTTTTGAAGTCCATAAATTTTATATAATATATTTTTATTGTGTAAATGTATGATAATATTGTGATTATCCAAATTGCCCAATGGTGAAAACTGAATAATACTTTTATCGGCAGGCAACATTTTAGTAGATTGCTCAATGTCTTTTATGTCGTTGATGTCAATGCTTGTACGATTAAAAATACCATAAATCAGGTGCAATTTGCGTTCATGTACGTCTATGTGTATAGGGCGTTTGGGCAAGGAACGGGCGAGCGCAAAGAACTGAATTGCAGTATATATACTCAAAGCCATCAGTATCCAAGCGAAGGTTTCATTCCAAGTCATCAAAAGGAGATGTACTACGAATGTCTCAAATAAAATCAGGAAAATGACCACATAAAGGAGGACAATAATCGTATTTTTTTCGGAATAACTGTACTCATTTTTCTGTAAAGGTCTCTTTTTCCATGCAAAAAAAGCATAATACATCACACTTATTTCGGTAGCGAATAATGTAGCAATTCTTTTGGGTAAAGCGGCTTTGCAAGCCATAGATATAGCAGTGTAAAAATCAGGTGTGGCATTTTTTTGATGCTTGAATTGCTGTATGATTTTTCTGGTACTTAGTGCGAGATAGCCCAAGATAGCAAACTCGGCAATCGGTAATCCGTAAGTCTTAATCGCACTTAATAGCGACTGATGTTCTTGCGGAATAAGAAAACTTGCTATAATCAGGCAAACGATAAATACCGAGATAATGGATATTTTTGGAATGTTTCTTTTTCTAATAATTAAAAAATAGATAAACGGAATTGTCACCAGTAAATCTAAGGTAACACCGTAGGAAAGTTGCTCAGGTTGGAGCGCAAACCACGGGGAATTGACTAAGGCTACCAGAAAAAGTAAAATGAGTATCGGCAAGCCGAAAATCAGATGATTACTAATTGTTTTAGTCATTTTTTAATCGTTTTATGATCTGTGTATTTTTCTTAAAGATACATAAAAAAATGGTTTTTTGCTTAATTATTGTACCTTTAAATATGTTTTTAAAAGTATGTATAAATTGAATATGAAACAGATATACGACAGTCAAGCCTTCCGAAAATCCGGTCACGAACTCATCGACTTACTTGCCGACCATCTTGCTGCTGCACAGCAGGGTAAGATTCCCGTTTTGCCTTGGGAAACACCGGATAATCAATTTGCTTTTTGGGAAAAATATGACTTGGAAGATAGTGAGGTCAACACACTTTTCAAAGATATTATAGAGCGTTCGATTGCCTTAAATCATCCGCGATATGCCGGACATCAAATCTCTCCCGTTGCGCCTGTCGCAGCATTAGCGGCTCTGGTAGCGGCATTTATGAATAACGGTATGGGCGTATATGAAATGGGACCCGCTTCGACGGCTATCGAAAAGGTCGTGATAAAATTCTTCGCAGAGGCGATTGGTTACGAGGCTGTTGCAGATGGTTTTCTCACTTCGGGCGGTACGCTTGCCAACCTGACCGCACTGCTCGCCGCACGTAGCGTACACGCACATACAGACGTATGGCAGGCAGGACATGCAGGACAAAAATTGGCGATAATGGTATCAGCAGAAGCGCATTATTGTGTGGATAGAGCGGCGCGAATCATGGGATTTGGAGAGGAAGGTATTTTGAAAATCGAAACCAATGACCGTTTTCAAATGCAAACTGAACTGCTTGATAATCAACTTGAAAAAGCAAAAGAAAATGGCTTTCAAGTCATCGCCATCGTAGCTAGTGCATGTACAACTTCGACGGGTAGCTACGATGATTTGGATGCCATTGCAGACTTTGCCGAAAGACACGAGGTTTGGTTTCATGTGGATGGAGCGCATGGCGGAGCGGCTATTTTTTCCGAAAAATACAAGTCACTCCTACGCGGCATACATCGGGCAAATTCGGTAGTGATTGATTGTCATAAAATGCTGATGACACCCGCAATTATGACGGCTTTGATTTTCAAAAATTCGCAGAATGCCTACAAGACCTTCAATCAGAAAGCACAATATTTGTGGAAAGAAGCAGCCGACGAAGAATGGTATAATCTCGCCAAACGCACCTTTGAATGTACTAAAGAAATGATGAGTATTAAATTTTTCTGTATGATGCAGCTCTATGGTAAACAAGGTTTTGCAAGGTATGTAGAAACGCTTTACGATTTGGGAAAAACATTTGCGAAGCTGATAAAAGAAAGACCACAGTTGGAGTTGGCAACCGAGCCGGCATCTAATATCGTCTGTTTTCGTGTTTATCATCCCGAATTAGACCTCAATGAAAACAATCGTATCAACAGCCACATTCGTCAAACGATTATCGAAAGTGGCGAGTTTTATATTGTGCAAACCACTTTACGTAATACCGTTTATCTGCGAACAACTTTAATGAATCCTTTTACGACGGAAAGTGATTTGGAAGCATTATTATCAATGATTAACCGGGTAGAAATGTAAAGATGTCAATTTTTCACGCTAATCCTGACCATGCTGAACACCCCGATTTTCCTTTAATTTGAAGTATAGCAATAAAACAGCAATCCCAATCATGACCCTAATCTCCACCAAAGGGAGTTCCAAAAATACCCACTGCCAGCTCTGCCCATACAAGGAGAAATATCACCAAAAGAAGTACATAAAGCATGATGTGATATTCAGATGTATTGACTTTTCTGACAATCATATCAAGCGCAAATCCGGCACCAAATAACAATAAACCCGCTACTACAAAATCACCTAAAGTCCAATTCACTTCATCGGTGAATTGCATCGCTATTAATGGTATCAGCAATATAAGAGCAACTGCAAATACAATCCTCAACAGTCTTTTACGCATAATCTTTTTTTGTTTTTATTAGAATTTGAAGTCATGTCATTGAGCTATTTTTAAAACATTATTTTATTTAAAATGTATAACTTAAATAATTTAAAAAAATATATTTAAAATTTCATTCAGTAAATTTTTAAAACATAAAAATTGTTTTTTATCGAATATTATACTTTTTTATTTTCAATAATATTTTTAATAAAAAATTTTAAAATAAAATAAATTATATATTTTTATTTCATTAAAATAATAAAAATACTTCTTAACTTAAATTGTTATTTGGAATTTCCATCAAGCTATTTTTCAAAAAAATCATTGAAATAAATCAGTTGATATTCAATGGCATTTGCCCAATATTCCCAATCGTGACCGCCCGGTCTTTCGATGTAAACGTGAGGGATGTTTCGCTTTGTTAATTTTTGATGAAATTTTTGATTGACTTTAAAGAAGAAATCGTCGTAACCACAATCGAAGATGATATTCATGTCATCTTTCAATAAGTGAAGCATATTAGTGACAGTATTTGTTGTCCAATTTTTCTTATTTTTATTGTATTTCCCAAGTCGCTTCGGGATGTCCCAATCATTCGTAAAAGGTCGAATATCGACTGCACCACTCATGCTGCCTGCCGCCCCCCAAATATCCTGATGCCGGAAGGCAAGGTACAAAGCACCATGACCGCCCATGCTCAAACCTGTGATAGCACGACCATTTTTCCCCGCAATAGTATTATAATTTTTATCAATAGCTTCAATCAATTCTTTGGACATATAGGCTTCATATTTCATATCAGCATCAACAGGGCTATCAAAATACCAGCTATTATACCCACCGTCGGGGCAGACAATAATCATATCAAATTGATGGGCAAATTCTTTTATCGCAGGCACTTTTGATGTCCAGTCCGTATGGTCTCCATAGGCTCCATGCAGCAAATATAGTACAGGTTTTTGTTCATTTTGAGCGTCGTAATTTTCAGGTGTAATTATTACATTTGAAATATTTTTATTCATAGATTGACTGAAAATCATTAGAGTATCCACCTGCACAGTTGTGGTTGTCTTGGCTAAAGCCTTTGCTATTCCGGCTTCTACAAGCGGTTCCATAATCGAATATCCGAGTGCATTCGGGTGTACGCCGTCCTCGCCCAAGCCTTCTTTTAAGCCATTTAAGTCATTTGCCGTTGCACTGAAATAATCAACATAAACAATGTCGTGTTTTTTGCTGTATGCGCTCAACTTTTTATTCAATTGTACGACTTGTTCGGCAGGTTCTATTTCGGGTGACCATGGAAATTTGTAGGCAGGCATCACCGAACACAGTACCACTTTTATATCATGGACTTTCGCCAATTCCATCATTGAAATAATGTTGGTGGCAATCATGTCGATAGTGGCAGGACCTGTATTGCCGGCAATGTCATTGATACCTGCCATAATGACCACCACCGACGGCTCTAAATCAATCACATCTTGCTTGAAACGCAGCAACATCTGCGGGGTGGTTTGTCCACTAATGGCTCTGTTGACATAATGCGGTTTTCCCTCGAAAAACGCTGCCCGCCAATGTTCGGTAATCGAATTGCCCATAAATACAATCCGATGCTTCCCGGATTCAAGTGGCGATAATTCAGCATTTTCTTTTTGATAACGCTCTAAGTTGGGCCAATCTTGAGCATAAGAAAATTGACCGATAAAAAATGCAAATAAAAGGGTGAGAATAAATTGAATATTTTTCATAGTGTGAATTTATCTTAAAATTAAAAAAAAATTATAGGTAAATCATTTTCAATATGAAAAATATTATTAAAAAAGAAATGACGTAAGTAGTTGGACAAAAATAAACTAACAACATTTTGAACCACTAAGTACACGAAAAACACTAAATCGAACTAACGAAAAAGAACACAAAGCACTCATAATCAATATACTATAAAATAAATTAGTGACCTCTGCAGCCTGCCCCGTTGAAGAACGGGGTTAATTCGACCTTCGTGTTTTTTGTGTACTTAGTGGTTCAATATTTTTGTCGCACTACTTATCAACTTAAATCATTCCAAAAATTTCACGACTTCGCCCAAATCCACCAATTTAAAATTCTGCGCTTTTTTCTTTTTTCCATCAAAATTAAATCCGTCTTGTACCACCAATAAGCCATTAGGGAAAGCCCCGCCAAAGTGAGTTTGCATGATTTCCAAGCCATCCGTTTCTTGTACGCCGTCTATTTTACCATCTTTAATAAAAAAAGAATTTACATATTTTTTATTTTTAATATCAAAAATAGCGTAAGAGAAATTTCCCTGACTCGAAGCCACCAGATAATGCGGCGGCAGGAGTGCCAAACCTTCAATATCATGTCTGATTTTTTTGTTGGCATGGGTGCTGCCGGAGAGTAATTGTCCTTTGGTGCTTGCATCAGGTTTGGCAGAGAAAATGTGGATGCCAGTCTGTTCCTCGCCTACGTAGAGCGTGTGCGTAGCATCATCTGCCACCATGCCTTCTACTTGTGTGGCAAGTTTCAGTTTGCGTTCTTCTTTGGAAGCGAGTTTGCCTTCGTTGACATCAATGGAAATCTGATGAACAAAACCAAGTTTGTTGTTGACAAAAGCGTGAAGTGCCTGATTTTCAGTCTTATACAAACAAAAACCGTAAGGGCTAAAAGTATTTAAACTCACTTTATAATCCGGTGTTTCATTGATTTTTCCATTTTCATCAATCACAAAAATAACAATAGAATTGTCGGTACGACAGCTTCCTGCCAAGACATCCACCTCGCGGTCTCCCAAGCGTACCGTCTTTCTGACATCTATATTATTGACTCTACCGCAAGGAATATATTGCAACTGTTTGCCGGCAAGATTGTAGCTGTGAATACCATGTCTTTTATTGGAGCCGAAGATGACACTTTTTTCCGGTGCATTGGCATTATACCAAATCGCGGGGTCGTCGGCAGCATCCACATCCGGGGTGAGTGATTTGACGGGTTCGGTCTCTACGCTTGCGGTTAGTGAATCCAAAACTCCGGCTTGAGAAATAGTCGCATTATTATACTCCTGCTCATCGTCTCTGGCTTCGGTATTGCGTACAAATTTGACTTTATCTTTGGCGGGTGTGTCGGTAGATTCGGGTTTTGGGGTTTCAGTAATGTTTGGTGTGGTCTCTGAATCAGTCGTGTGGACTTTTTTTGTTTGATTACATGAAAAAAGAAGAATATGTATAAAAAAAATCAAACAAAAAACAGGAAAAGTGGTGCTTTTCCTGTTTAAAATATATTTATCATTCATATTTATATAATTAATTTTTATATTCATAGTGATAATGAAAAATTTGCGCTGTAAAATACACTAAAAATTTCCAAATAACAAATTCCAAATTCCCAAAAATAAGCTCTAAAGTTTTTGTTATTTGGTGCTTGGAATTGAGTGATTTTAAATTGATGAATTTAAACACTTTATATCACTCAAATATGATGATAGTATTAATTCTGTATTAAGGGAATCAAGGCGGAACAAATTTTTAATCTGCCCCGTACCGACGACTTTAGCCAACCTGTGTGATTAAAATAAGTTGAGACTTGCAAATCGACTTTTTGCGATAAAGGTACGTTAGTACCGACCCTGTTTGTAGCAAAATAATCCCCAAAATCTCCTAAGCTCCGTAGGAGCGGCACTGTTTGTACATTTAACGGTGTCGGTGCTACGCACCTTGATAGGTTTTGCTTGGGTTTTTGCTACAAACGGGGGCGTCCCGATAGCTATCGGGAAACGCATCTTGAACGACATAAAGCGAAATTTCATCGCTTACTATTTTAATCGCACAGGTCGACAGAAGTTACCTGTACGAGTTTGCTGTCAGTCTCTTTAGCTGCCTATGTAAGATGCAGATAAAACATATCTTGACAATGTCATGGTTTAGAAATAAAAATATGTTTGTATTTAACATAGGATATTTTTTCCGAATTTGGGCTAAAACTCGTCTGACATTTTCAAAATTTACCGATGATGTCATATTTTTCTAGCAATGTTTAAATGTCAGACGAGTTTTAGCCCAAATTCAAGAGTAAAATGCCAGCTATATTAAATAAAAATCGAACATGATATTGTCAAGATATACTATTTATAAAATATTTTTTTTATATTAAAAAATGCTTTAGCCCGGCATCCTAGCGTAATACTTCCAGCCTGCGTTGCGTTTGTACGATATGAGGTCAGTACCTTATCGCTTTCATGTACCCATATTCGTTTTTCACTCTCTGCCGATAGCTATCGGCATAAATATGCGGATAGTTGAAGGTCGCGCCTAATGTATAAATCCCATTTAAAGTTGAGTTTGAGGTTGCTCATATTTTTATCAAAAAATTAACACTCACCTGTTTTGTCATCACTATTTGTACAAAGGTCATTTATTAGACATTTATTTTAAAAAAAACGTTGTAAAATGATTTTATTTTGATTAAAAATTATCTGATCCGATGGCAAAATTTGACGGTTGTTAAAAACCTTCTAAAGTCGTATATTTGCGACCCGTAAATGGAGTTACGAGTAGCGAGTAACGAGTAACGAGTGAGACGAGTAATGAGTGACGAGTAATAAGTAAAGAGTAGAAAATACTCACTACTTATTACTTGTAACTCTCAAAACTCGCTACTCGCTACTCATAACTCGTAACTCGAGAACTCACAACTAATACAAATATGGCTTTTGATATTGATATGATTAAAAAGGTGTACAGCGAGCTACCTGCCAAGATAGCCGCAGTACGCAAGGCACTTCAACGTCCGCTTACCCTTACAGAAAAAATCCTTTACACGCACCTACATGCAGAATCTCCTTTGCAAAATTATGGACGCGGCAAAGATTACGTCTATTACGCACCCGACCGCGTGACGATGCAAGATGCTACAGCACAAATGGCATTGCTGCAATTTATGATGTCGGGCAAAAAGAAAGTAGCTGTACCGAGTACCGTCCACTGCGACCACTTGATACAAGCCAAAACAGGCGCGGCGGCAGATTTGAAAACTGCCAATACTGTCAATTCAGAGGTTTACGATTTCCTCGAATCGGTATCAGATAAATTTGGTATCGGATTTTGGAAACCGGGTGCAGGTATCATTCACCAAGTGATGTTGGAAAATTATGTTTTTCCGGGCGGAATGATGATTGGTACGGATTCGCATACCGTAAATGGTGGCGGATTGGGTATGATTTCGATTGGTGTAGGTGGCGCAGACGCTGTTGATGTGATGGCGGATATGCCCTGGGAATTGAAAAATCCGAAAATCATCGGAGTCAAACTCACCGGTAAAATGTCCGGTTGGACGGCTTCGAAGGATGTCATATTAAAGGTCGCGGGTATTGTATCGGCTAAGGGCGGTACAGGCGCGATTGTAGAATATTTCGGACCTGGCGCAGAGACGCTTTCCGCAACAGGAAAAGGTACGATTTGTAATATGGGCGCAGAAATCGGCGCGACAACTTCTATCTTTGGTTACGATGAATCAATGAGTCGCTACCTCAAAGCCACCGACCGCGCAGACGTGGCTGCCCTCGCAGATGAAGTGGCAGAACATTTAACCGGAGATTTGGTGTGCTATCATTCGCCGGAAGATTACTTCGACCAAGTGATTGAAATTGACCTTTCAACACTCGAACCGCATGTCAACGGACCGTTTACACCGGATTTAGCTTGGCCTATTTCCAAATTTGCGGCAGCCGTTAAAGAAAATAATTATCCACAAAAACTTGAAGTTGGTTTGATTGGTTCTTGTACCAACTCGTCTTACGAAGACCTTGACCGTGCAGCTTCATTGGCGCGTCAGGCAGTGGCAAAGAATCTGAAAGTGAAGTCTGAATTTACCGTAACGCCGGGTTCGGAGCAAGTACGCTACACCGTAGAGCGCGATGGTCAATTGGATGCTTTTGAGAAAATGGGCGGTGTCGTTCTCGCCAATGCTTGCGGACCATGTATCGGTCAGTGGGCGCGACATAATGACAATCCTGACCAAGAAAATTCGATTATCACGTCTTTTAATAGAAACTTCTCGAAGCGTAATGACGGTAATCCAAAAACCAATTCTTTCGTGGCTTCGCCGGAAATCGTAACGGCAATGGCTATCGCGGGTGATTTGACTTTTAATCCGCTGACCGATTCGCTGACCAATGAAAATGGCGAACAAGTGAAACTCGACCCACCAACCGGAGTAGAGTTGCCACCGAAGGGTTTTGATGTGAAAGATTTGGGTTTTGAAGCACCTGCCGAAGATGGTAGCGGCATCGAAATCAAAGTCAGCCCGACCTCTGACCGCCTGCAATTGCTCACGCCATTCAAAAAACTCACGCACGAACAACTGCAAGGACAACGCACCTTAATCAAAGCCAAAGGCAAATGTACGACAGACCATATTTCGATGGCTGGTCCGTGGTTGAAGTTTAGAGGTCACTTGGAAAATATCTCGAACAACTGTTACACCGGTGCGGTCAATGCTTTTAATGACAAAACCAATACCGTTTGGAATGCGACCAATAATGAATTTATGGCAGTGCCGGATTCAGCGCGTTTGTATCAGAAAAATGGCGTAGGTACAGTCGTATTTGGCGAAGAGAATTTGGGTGAAGGTTCATCACGCGAACATGCAGCGATGGAGCCGCGCTTCTTGGGTGTTACGGCAGTCATCGTGAAGTCTTTCGCACGTATCCATGAGACGAATTTGAAGAAACAAGGGATGCTTGCCCTCACCTTCGTCAATAAGGATGACTACGATAAAGTCCGCCAAGATGATACGGTGGATATTGATGGTCTCAATACCTTCGCACCGGGCAAAAACCTAACGGTCACGCTCAATCATGCCGACGGTACGAAAGATAGCTTTGAAGTGGCACACACTTATTCCGCACCGCAAGTGGAATGGGTGAAAGCAGGGTCAGCTTTGAATAAGATTAGAATTGATGAAGGGGTAGCGTAAGTTGCTTTTTCTCGTTTATGATATGAAGCCGTCTCGCGTTTGTGGGGCGGCTTTTGTTTTTTTCAACACTTATTTGTAATTTGCGAATTAGAACTTATTTTCAGTCAAATTTGATTTTCATTCAATCATGCACATAAAAAAAGTCAGCATACAAAACCTGCGTTCTATTCGACACTTCGAGATGGAATTTGAGCAACCTGCGGGATGGCATGTGCTGATTGGGGATAATGGGTCGGGGAAATCTTCTATTTTGAGAGGAATGGCTTTAGTCTTTGTCGGTTTTGAAGAATTTTATATTCTAAGAACAGATCCATTGGATTATTTAAATTATCAAAAACCTACGGGCTCTGTACTATTTACCATGGACAGAGATGATGAGGATAATGAGTATGGCTTTTCAATTAGGAGGGAATATGGCGATATTATACCTATAATCACAGTAAAATATTTAAAAAGGTATCAGGAAATGCAAAAATCACCTGATAAATATATAAAATTACCCTCGCCAGAAGGTTTTTCTGCATCATTCGGACCATTCAGACGATTTACAGGAGGAAATCCAGAATGGGATAATGCCTTCAAATCAAATTTAAAATCAGCAGCTCACATTTCTGTTTTTGGGGAAGATGTAGCATTAACAGAAACTATAAGTTGGCTCGTTAACCTTAATTATAAGCGACTCGAAAAAGATAAAGAAGCAACCTCTATTTTAAAACATTTAAAAATTTTCATAAACGACGGCAAACTCCTCCCACATGGCGCAAAAATCACCAATGTCTCCTCTAACGGAGTATTCTTGACAGATGGCAACGGCTTGGAAGTCAGCGTAAATGAAATGAGTGATGGTTTTCGTTCCATATTAAGTATGACATTTGAAATTATCCGTCAAATGGTTGCACATTTTGGAGCAGATGAAGTATTTGAATCCATCCAAGATGGGGAAATCAAAATAGACGTACCCGGCGTAGTGATGATAGACGAAGTAGATGCCCACCTACACCCGACTTGGCAGACCGAAATTGGTTTTTGGTTTACCAAATATTTTCCGAATATTCAATTCATCGTCACTACACATAGCCCGTTGGTGTGTCGTGCGTCTGAGCGAGGGAGTATTTGGCGATTGGCGGCTCCGGGTAGTGGTGAGGAATCGCGTGAGATTACAGGTCTGGAAAAAGAGCAATTGATTGTCGGGAATATTTTGGATGCTTATGGAACGGAATTGTTTGGTGAGTCGCCTGTTCGCACAAAAAAATCTGACGAAAAACGCAAACGACTTGGACAACTAAATATCCTTCACGCACTTGGTAAAATAAAAGACAAAGAAGAAACTGAACGCCGCGAACTTCAGAAAATACTGACGACCGATGATCCAACCGGCTTCTAAAAATATCAAAACTTCGACGGTACGCAGGTTGAAAGATTTGCAAAAACGTATCAATGACCAACCGACCTTCAAGGATATGGTCAAGAAAGCGCAGTCGCTATGGAAAAGTAAAAGCGGTTCCAAAGTCGGCAAAGCAGCTTTTGAAGATATAAAACAGACACTCATTGACATGTGTGTTTCTGTCGAAGTTTGCAATTATTGTGAACAAAATGAAGCCAATGATATTGAACATATTTCGCCCAAATCATTCTTTCCTAAACTGACATTTGTCTGGCTGAATTATCTACTCGCTTGTGCCAAATGTAACACTATATTAAAATCAGACAAATGCTATGTACTTGATGCCAATGATAATACTCATTTTGTAAAAAGAGGTACGCAGCCACCACATCCTATCTATGCGTTCATCAATCCGCGTCTTGAAAATCCCAATGATTTTCTAATACTCAATATGCAAACCTTTGAATTTGAATTGATGCCCGGATTGAATAAAAAAGATACAGCCAAAGCCGAAAAGACGCTTGAGATTCTTCAACTCAACGAAAGGTCAAAATTACTGGAAGCCAGAGAAAGTGCCGCTAAATATTACTATGACAGAATAGAACGATTGGTCAACATTTTGAATAGTCGCACCTTACCGGAGCTAAAATCACACCTGACACCTTACGATACTCGATTTGATTTTAGCCAAAATATCACAACAATCAAGGCGGAAATTAAAACCTCATTTAAAAACAACATTCAAATTCATCAGCATCCTTCAGTGTGGCACGCGATTAAAAAAGTGGAAAGCATGACCAATTCAAATTGGAAAAATCTCTTTAACCAAATTCCCGAAGCTCTCACTTGGTGATTAAGTCCATTTTTTTTTTGCAAAAATGAAAAACCCCGTAACACACGCACACACCTACTTTGCACCGCAAGTGGAATGGGTGAAAGCGGGGTCAGCTTTGAATAAGATTAGAATTGATGAAGGGGTGGCGTAAGTTGCTTTTTCTCGTTTATGATATGAAGCCGTCTTGCGTTTGTGGGGTGGCTTTTTGTGTTTATATTGCATCAAGATTTTGGATAACGAAAAAATCAAGGCATTTTTAACAATGGTTCTAAATCAACTTCAAAGTTTGGCATTAGATCTTCACCGGAAAGGGTTTTATCAAATCCTTCTACAAGTTCAATTGAGCCGTCTTCTCGATAGATGTGGGTCGTTTTTTCGTAACGATTGATAAGCCAAGCAAGCCTCACTCTATTCTCCATCCACTCTAACATTTTTTCTTTCAGTTTTTTCAAATTACTCGTAGGCGTGACAACTTCTGCGATAAAATCAGGTGGAACATAAATAAATTTATCGTAATCTTCTCTCGGAACAGCACTCCATCTTTCGGTACTTATCCAATTGGCATTTGCTGTGCGTATCGCTGTATTTTGCAATTCAAAACCTACACTCGGACTAAATGAAATCCCCATACCGTATTTTTTCTCCCATTTCCAAATTGCCCGACAAATCAGCTTTTGACACCATGCCACCGGAAAGACCAATAAAGGCTTGATAAGGATATTTCGGTCTTTATCTCGTTCAATCAGCATATTATCATTCGCTCCGCAAAATTCAAGGAACTCCTCGTCCGTCATGTCGTCTTTGTACTTGCGGATTTGGTATTCAAAATGATTCATGCCTTCTATGATGAGCATAATTGATAACTAATTTTGGTTTGATGTATTTTTCAAATGTACAAAAAAAACAATCAACATCCAACCCCACAACCCACACTTTAGCGTTACATTAACGCATCAAAAACATACTCCGCTTCTTATCCAATTCGCGGAAAAACGGGTCGCTCAGGTCATCAATAAAACGTATCGCTTCGCCCGTCGATTTCATTTCCGGTCCGAGATTTTTATCTACATTTGGGAATTTATCGAAAGAAAAAACGGGTACTTTTATCGCGTAGCCATCGAGTTTGTTGATCATTTCAAAATCGGTCAATTTATGCGTGCCGAGCATCACCAATGTAGCGATTTTGAGATAAGGTTGCTGATAGGCTTTCGCTATGAATGGCGTAGTACGTGAGCCGCGCGGATTGGCTTCGATGACATAGACTTTTTCATCTTTTATCGCAAATTGAATATTAATCAAACCCTTGATTTTCAGTGCAAAAGCCAACTCGTGGGTGTATTTTTTCATTTGCTCCAATACATCATCCGAAAGACTGTAAGGAGGCAGCACCGCCGAGCTATCGCCGGAGTGAATCCCTGCCGGTTCGATGTGTTCCATGATGCCCATGATGTGTACATTTTCGCCATCACAAATCGCGTCAATTTCGGCTTCTTTGGCACGTTCAAGGAATTGGTCAATCAAGATTTTATTGTCGGGCATGTGCTTGAGGATGCCCAAGACCGAGTGTTCCAATTCATCATCATTAATCACGATACGCATACGCTGTCCGCCTAATACATAGGAAGGGCGCACCAAGACGGGATAGGTCACGCGATTGGCAATTACGAGGGCTTCGTCGGCATCATCGGCTGCGCCGTATTCGGGGTAGGGAATGTCGAGTTCTTTGAGCAAATCAGAGAATGCGCCTCGGTCTTCTGCCAAGTCCATTGACTCATAACTCGTGCCGATGATTTTGATGCCTTTTTCATGGAATTTTTCGGCGAGTTTGAGGGCAGTTTGTCCGCCCAATTGGACGATGATGCCTTCGGGTTTTTCGTGGTCGATGATTTCTTCGATATGTTCCCAAAATATAGGTTCAAAATATAATTTGTCTGCCACATCAAAATCCGTAGAGACGGTTTCGGGATTACAATTTATCATAATCGCTTCATAACCCGCTTCTTTTATTGCCAAAATTCCGTGTACGCAACAGTAGTCAAACTCAATGCCCTGACCAATGCGATTCGGACCGGAACCCAAGACGATAATTTTCTTTTTATCGCTCGGAATACTTTCATTTTCATCATCAAAAGTCGAATAATAATAAGGTGTTTGCGCTTCAAATTCGGCGGCGCAGGTATCGACCATTTTATAGGTACGTTTGATACCAAGTTTTTTGCGGTGCTTGGTGACTTGCTCCTCTTTGATACGCATGAGCCACGCAATTTGAGCATCCGAGTAGCCGACTTGTTTGAGTTCTTTCAGAAAATTATAATCCAAATCCTCCGCGACATTGAAGCGAATAACTTGTTCTTCGTACTTCACCAACCGCTTAATCTGTGACGTAAACCACGGGTCGATATGCGTCAATTTTTTAATCGTGCGGGCAGGTACACCCAAGCGAAGCGCGTCTTTTAAGCGATAAATCCTGTCATCACTCGCCAACTCCAATCGCTGCATAATATCGTCGGTGCGTATCCATTCTTTTTTGTCTGCGCCGAGTCCCATGCGTCCATTTTCTTGCGATTGACAGGCTTTTTGTAATGCCTCTAAAAATGTACGACCAATCGCCATGACCTCTCCGACGGATTTCATTTGCAATCCTAAGCGGTGGTCAGAACCATGAAATTTATCGAAATTCCAACGCGGCATTTTTACAATCACATAATCTAATGTGGGTTCAAAATACGCGGAAGTCGTCTTGGTAATTTGGTTTTTTAATTCATCTAATGTATAACCAATCGCCAATTTTGCGGCAATTTTCGCAATCGGATAACCCGTTGCTTTACTCGCTAAGGCAGAGGAACGTGATACACGCGGATTGATTTCTATGGGAATAAGTTGCTCATCCACAGGGTTTTGTGCAAATTGAACATTGCAGCCTCCGGCAAAATTTCCAAGTGAGCGCATCATACGCATGGCATCGTTTCGCATTTGTTGATAGCCTCTGTCGGAAAGCGTCATCGCGGGGGCAACGGTGATGCTGTCGCCCGTATGAATGCCCATCGGGTCGAGATTTTCTACCGTACAGATGATGACAACATTATCATTGTCATCGCGCAAAAGTTCCAATTCAAATTCCTTCCAGCCCAAGACGGCTTTCTCTACGAGTACCTCATGCGTAGGCGATGCATTGAGCGCACGACGCAGGGCTTCCTCAAAATCTTCCTTGCGATGTACAAAGCCGCCGCCCGTACCACCAAGCGTATAGGAAGGTCGCAAAACGAGTGGAAAACCGATTTTTTGCGCCGCCTCCATGCCTTCCAAAAAGGAATTGGCAATCTGCGAAGGCGCGACCTCCATCCCCATACCGACGACATGCTTTTTGAACATTTCGCGGTTTTCGGTCAGTTCGATGGCATTGATGTCAACGCCAATCATTCGCACGCCGTATTTTTCCCATACGCCGCGCTTGTCGGTTTCGATAGCGAGATTGAGGGCGGTTTGTCCGCCCATCGTAGGGAGTACGGCATCTATCTGACGCTCTTCGAGAATCTCAATAATGCTTTCCACCGTAAGCGGCAGCAAATAAATATGGTCGGCAGTGACGGGGTCGGTCATAATGGTCGCGGGATTGGAATTGATGAGGCTGACCTCTATTCCTTCTTCGCGCAAACTCCGCGCCGCCTGCGTACCGGAGTAGTCAAATTCGCAAGCCTGACCAATGATGATAGGTCCGCTGCCGATGATTAGAATGGATTTTATTGATGTGTCGCGTGGCATGTGTTGCTCAAGTGGCGAGTAGTGAGTAGTGAGTAGTGAGTGACGAGTAGCGAGTGATTTAAACCCGTAACCCGTAACCCGAAAACCCGTAACCCGTAACCCGGATGATTATTTTGGGGCAAATATACGGTTTGGTAATTTTACATTTACCTAAAAGCTGTTTGTAATTTGTTTTTCTTTGTCTATTTTGGTACGTAAGAAAAAATATTTTAACTGAAAACATGAGATACTTCGCCGAACTCGCTTATAAAGGCACGCAATATGCCGGTTGGCAAAACCAGCCCAAGGCTATTACCATACAACAGGTGATTGAACATGCCTTGACGACCATTCTCAGAACAGACATTGCGGTGACGGGCTGCGGACGTACCGATGCAGGTGTACACGCGAGTCAGTTTTTTTTACACTTCGATTTCGACGGGCAATTTCCGAAAGCGTTGGTCAAACGCATTAATAAATTTCTGCCCAAAGACATTGTTTTCCGGCGTATTTTTCTGGTGGCGGATACGGCACATACTCGCTTTGATGCCCGTCTGCGAAGCTACGTGTATTACCTCGACCTCGAACCCAGTCCTTTTACTACTGAGACGGCTTGGCATTATTATAATGCACCGCAGTTGGATATAGATACGATGAATGAGGTTGCAAAACTACTCCTCCGCCACAAGGATTTCACGACCTTTTGCAAGACTCGCTCCGATGCTAAAACTATGATTTGTGAAGTATCTCGTGCCGAATGGTTGTTTGACGATACGCATCAACGACTGACTTTTCATATCTCTGCCAATCGCTTTTTGCGCGGTATGGTGCGCCTTATCGTGGGAGCTTGTGTGTATGCAGGCGAGGGGAGAATCAGTGTAGCATCCATTGAGCAAGCCCTCAACGAACAGACTGCCTTAGAGAAAAGTTATAGCGTACCCGCTCATGGGCTTTATTTGTGTGAAGTAAAATACGGGGAGGAGGGAAATGTAAAATGTAAAATGTAAAATGTAAAATAATAAATGTAAAAGTGTCGATAGAATAGGGAATAAAATGCAAAAGGTGTAATCTGAATATTTCTAATATAAACACACTTCACCTCTTATCGACACTTTTACATTTTAAATTTTGTGTTTTAAACTCACATTTCTGTTAAATAATAAATGTAAAAGTGTCGATAGAATAGGGAATAAAATGCAAAAAGTGTAATCTGAATATTTCTAATATAAACACACTTCACGTCCTATCGACACTTTTACATTTTAAATTTTGTGTTTTACATTTTACATTTAATCTAGTACCTTCTTCGGCTTCTAAAGGATTTGGATTGCGCTCTGGCGGCTTTTTGTTCGCGTCTTTTGGCAAAAAATTCTTGTTTACGGCGTTGTTTTTCTTTGTTCCATTCCCTTTTTTCTGCATCCGTCATGGGTTTGTCGGTTTGCGGAAAGGGATTATCGTCAATGAGTTCTATTTTTTTTCGGATGAGTTTTTGGATGCTTTTGATGTAGCCATTTTCTTCCGGCTCGCAGAGGGAGATGGCAACACCTTCTTCGCCTGCCCTGCCCGACCTGCCGATGCGGTGAACGTAGGTTTCCGCAACATTCGGAATATCGTAATTAATCACATAACGCAGCTTATTGATGTCGATGCCACGCGCTGCAATATCGGTAGCGACCAAGACCCGAAGTTGTCCTTCTTTGAATTGTCGCAAGACCTTCTGACGGTGATTTTGAGCTTTATCGCCATGTATCGCCGCCGAGCTGATGTTCTTCTTTTTCAGGTTTCTGACAATCTTATCGGCACCGTGTTTGGTGCGTGAAAAGAGCAGGACTTGGTCAATCGTCAAATCTTTGAGGATGTGGTACAAGAGGTGTTTTTTCTTATCTTTATTGGTATAGTAGAGGTACTGTTGTATGGTTTCGGCAGTGGAAGAAACCGGAGCTACTTCAATTTTTTCTGGATTTTTTAATATTTTTCGAGACAAATCCACAATATTATCGGGCATAGTAGCGGAAAAAAACAGGGATTGTCTTTTTTCGGGTAGTAGTTTTAATATTTTTTTAATATCATTAATAAATCCCATGTCCAGCATTCGGTCGGCTTCGTCCAGTACAAATAATTTCACCGTATCCAAACTAATATAACCCTGCGATATAAGGTCGAGCAATCTGCCCGGTGTAGCGACCAAAATATGTACGCCCCGCCGAAGCGCATCCACTTGTTTGCCTTGTTTTACACCACCAAAAATTACTGTATGCCGTATTGAAGTATATTTGCTGTATGATTTGATGTTCTCATCTATCTGTATGGCGAGTTCGCGGGTAGGTGTGACGATAAGGGAGCGCAATGTGGGTTTTCCTTTTTCCTTGCCTTCTATCCTCTGAATGAGTTGTATGATAGGAATGGCGAAAGCTGCCGTTTTGCCCGTACCTGTTTGGGCGCAGCCCAGTACATCATTTCTTTTTAAAATAATTGGGATTGCTCTTTCTTGTATCGGAGTGGGGTTGGTATAGTTTTTATCTTTTAACGCCTTTAATATAGGGTTAATTAGCTCCAAATCTTCAAATATCATTACATCGTTTTTCAAGGATGCGGCAATCAAGACCACTATCCTTACATTCTTAATTCAGCAACTGAATCAACAAGCGGGAATCCGCTCTTTCCTTTCAAACGTGACTTTATGAGAAATGTTTGAAAAATAGACTACAAAGGTAGGTATTTTCAACTGCAACTTCAAATGCAACCGCAACTGCAACCTCAACCGCAAATTCAAGTGCAACCGCAAATTCGATTTAACCCAAGTTGAATATTTATATTTATTTGAATTTGAAGTTGAAGTTGTATTTGAGGTTGAGGTTGAAATCGAGTAGGGTAAGATAGGAAGAACTTTTATACCTGCGTTTCCGCAAAGGAGTTCCCTTTCCTATCTTATCCCTCTCACATCACCGGACATACGGTTCGCGTATCGCGGCGGTTCATGAGTATTGAGTGTCTGTGGTTATATCTCTTTTCTAATGAAACATAACCCCATTGTTCCAACCTCGCATTTGTAATTGCCCTGTGTAGTATCGGACTTTTCGAGATGCGCCAATAGCTTTTGCGGGTATTCGCCCATTCATAAGCCTTCTGCTTGGGGATGCCCAGTTGTATTAGACTACGCACTTTTCTTTATCCAAGATGACAGGCATTAATTCAAGTTGCAATCAACTTGGATTAATTATCTCTTTTCTTTCCTTTTCCCAATCTTGGTTTCTTGGGTGCAGTAGTCGTTGTACCACTTGTTGTTCCTGTTGTAGGACTTGTCGTCGTCGTGGTTGCCGGAGGAGCCGCTTTACCTTTTCCGAGCGATGGTTTTGACGGTTGAGTCGTGGTAGTAGTTGTCGTAGTTGTCGTTGGCGGAACGTAAACAGAAGGTGGTGGCGGTGGCGGCGTATAAGTCGTCGTCGTGGTAGGCGGTGGCGTATAGGTCGTCGTTGTGGTCGTGGTAGGAGTGGTATAAGTATCTGATGTTGTTGTATAAGTTGTCGTCGTTGTGGGAGCAGGTGTAGGTTTTGGAGAAGTCGGCTTGGTGCTTTTTGGCTTAGTATTTCTTGGTTTTGGCGTAGCTGTTTTTGATGTGATGAAAAACTCATCAGCTTCTGCCATAGCCAGTTGAAGCGCACGCTCACGACATTCCTCCTCCTTGTCGGCGCGGAATCTGTCCACATTTTCAGCCACGAGGTCACTAATCAATTGTTTTTGTTGAGCGAGCGTGACCCCTTCATTTTTAAATGACATAAAAGCCAATACAGCGATGAGTCCTATTAAAGCTGTTAAGAAAAATGTATTTTTCATAATATTTTTATTTTTAATATTGTTGAATGAATGGACTTTGGACATTAGGCAGCTGGGAAATTGGGAAATTAGGCTAACGAAGGGCTATGCGCCTAACGAAGACATAATTCTTTATTTATCAGCATAATAAAAATTGAAATAAAATTAATTTTAAATAATTATTTTTATAAAAATCTAAAAAAGTCCCGATAGTTATCGGGATTACCGAATTTCCAAATTCCCCAATTTCCTCTGTCCAAAGTATAATGAATAATAAATCAATTGTCGCTAGATTGAGCAGCGATGATAGAATCGCGCTTGGCAGCTACGAGGGCAGGCATCCTGCGGTCGCACTGCTCATCGAGTATCACATTGAGCGAATCAATCTCCAAAGCGGTCAATTGGTCCACTCTTTTGGCAATGTCCGATTCAGTCATTAATTTTGGGCTGCTGTTACAACTTCCGAGCGCAAACATCGCACCGATACCGAGTAGCAAAATAATATTTTTTTTCATCTGTGTATGGTTTTAAAATTTAGTTGATAGTCCATAGCACAGTAATCTTTTTAAATGTAAAATATAAAATAATAAATGTAAAAGTGTCGATAGTCCGTGAATGAAATATTTTTAATTTTAGTTATTTTTTTAATATTTAAATTTTAATAAAATAAAAAATCGCATTAGTTTCACATTGTACAATTTTTACATTTTAAATTTATTATTTTACATTTTACATTTTCTTACAGCATGCTATGAACAGATTTAATGGTCAAATTTATCATTTTTTAATGACAATGCTCGTATTATTACAAATCAAATGCCAGTTGTTAAAAGCACCCTTTATATTCATAAAAAATACAAGTGACGAATCAACAACATTTTTCATAAAAAACAAACGGCACTGGACATTTAAAAAAATATCCGTTATCTTATCTTGATTTTAAACAAGTTGTGGATTGACGAATTAGTTAATTATGAATCAATTTATTATTTAATAAAAATAAAATTATTTAAAAAATTTTAATTTAATAATTAATTGTCAAATTTATTAATCTATCAACCAATTCACCAAAAATCAATTTTACGCATCTCCGAATAACCTTTTTAAATATAAAACAAAACGCACACCATGCCTTTTCAAATAATCAAAAACTATCTTCCCTTATCACATTATTTCAATCGTGTAAGCCGGCATTTCGGGCTTTTTTTACTGCTCAATGTGGTCGTTCAGGCTGCCTTTGCCCAGAGCAATGTCATCGAACTCAGTTTGGATGAAGTCATCAGACTTGCCCAAGAAAATGCTCCCGAAGTACAAACTGCCAAAGCCACCCTGCAACGCAACCGCCTGACCTACAACGACCGCCTGCTCGACCTCAAACCCTCGCTTAACCTCACTGCCCAACTGCCTGTTTATAACCGCGTCATCTATCCCGTCACGCAGCCCGATGGTACACAACGATTCCAGCGCAATCAATCTCTGTCCTCCAATTTTGACCTCGAAATCTCAAAGCCCATCGCCGCTACGGGCGGACGTGTATATGCCAGTTCAGGCTTGCGCCAACGCCTTGATTTTCTGCCAAAAACAAGCGGCGGAAATATCATGTCCTACTTTTCCAGTCCTATTTTTATTGGTTTGACTCAACCCATTTTTGGTTTTAATGCCTTCAAATGGGATAAAAAAATACTGCCCCTCGTACTCGAAGAAGCCGAGCGCGAATACGCCGAACAACTCGCCGATGTAGCTCAACAAGCAGTGTCTTTCTTTTTCGATTTGTACATTGCCCAACTCAATCTGGAATCGGCAAAACGAGATAAAGTAAATGCAAAAGACTTATATCAACTGGCGCAAAACAGATACAGTGTAGGCAAAATTGCAGAAGCAGATGTCCTTCAAATGGAACTCGGTGTGATGCAAGCTGAAACCCGCCAAGCCCGTGCCGAACTCAACATACAAGGCAGTGTCGATAATCTCCGCTATTTTCTTGGTATGGGTGTCGTGGATAAAATCGTACTTGTCGTACCCGAAGGCGTACCCCTCTATGTGATTGACCGCCAACTCGCACTCCAGCAAGCCGCCGCCAACCGCAAATATACCTTTACTCAAAACCGCCAACGCATAGAAGCGGAACGCGACATAGAACGGGTAGAAAAAGAGAGTGGTATAGATATTAGCGTACAAGCAGGTTTTGGTTTGACAAAAAGCGACGAGACACTTCTTGGAGCTTATGGTTTTCCTTTGCAAGACCAAGAGCAGGTGTCACTCAGCATCAGCGTACCGATTATGGACTGGGGCAGAGCCGAAAGTAAGCGTCAATTGGCAGCTAACGACCGCCAACTGCTCGAATTCAATATCGAACAGGAAAATATTAATTTTGAAAGAAATGTTTTATTAAAAATACGTCAATTCGACATCATCCGCAGCCAACTCGCTATTGCCAAACGCAGTAATGAAGTCGCCGCCAAACGATACGACATTACCCAAAAACGCTATACCGTCGGCAAGGTAGATGTCACTGAACTCAATGTAGCCCTCAACGAGCAAATCTCCGCCCGACAAAATTTCACCCAAGCCCTCCGCGATTTTTGGGCAGCCCACTACGAAATCCAACGACTGACCTTATTCGATTTTGAAAAAGGACAAAAGTTGTAAATGACAAATTACAAAATCATAGCTTCGGGTGTCAGGGATTTTAGCCCAAGTTGAATATGTAGCCCCCAAGTTTTTTAGGTGGTTTAGTTGTCAGACGAATGTTGTTATAAAATGCTTCGGTTATTTAATACCATATTCACTTTAAGCAAAGGATTCGTCTGACAACTTTTATACTATGAAATACGGAAAATTTTGAAACAATCAGTGTGTAATATTCACTTTTGGGAACTACATATTCAACTTGGGTTAATGTAAAATGTAAAATAATGAGCGAATGAGTGAATGTAATGCTAAAATGCGTCAATGCTACAATTCCCCTCATTATCGCATTAAAAAACATTCACTTAATTAAACATTGTAGCATTATCGCATTGTAGCATTGTAGCATTTAATTATTCGCTCATTCAAAATTCACTCATTCACTCATTGAAATTATTCACTCATTACATTTGCAACATGTCATTTAAGGTCATCATAGTCGGCGGCGGTTTAGCGGGATTGACAAGTACTTTACATCTTTCAAAGAAAGGATTGAAAGTGCTTTTGATAGAAAAACATCCGTATCCGCGCCACAAAGTATGCGGCGAATACATCTCCAATGAAGTCCTCCCCTACTTACAATCTTTGGGTTTTAATCCCTTCGATTTTGGTGCGAAAAACATTACGGATTTGGTACTTAGTTCGCCGCGAGGTAGGTCGGTCAGTATTCAATTACCATTGGGTGGATTTAGTATTAGTCGCTATTGTATTGATGCCGAATTAGCCAAAAAAGCACAGGAAAACGGTACACAAATCGTCTATGCTACCGTTAAAAATATCCAATTTGAAGATGATAAATTTGAAGTGACCACCAATCAAGACGAGCAATTTACCTCAGAATTGGTCATTGGCGCATTTGGCAAACGCTCTAATATTGACGTGAAAATGGAGCGCGATTTCATCCAAAAAACATCTCCGTTTCTAGGCGTCAAAGCCCATTATAAAGGCGATTTCCCCGAAGATGTCGTTGGTTTACACAATTTTGAAGGCGGCTATTGCGGCATTTCAAAGGTAGAAAATGACCACATCAATGTTTGCTACATTACAGATTTCAAATCCTTTAAAAAATTTAAAAATATTAACGCTTTTCAAAAACATATTCTTACCAAAAATCCTTTCCTAAAGGAAGCATTTGAAAATTATAAATTGGTTTTTGATAAACCTTTATCGATTAGTCAGGTTTCATTTGCGACAAAAAATCCGGTAGAAAATCATATTCTCATGTGTGGCGATAGTGCGGGCATGATACACCCGCTTGCGGGCAATGGTATGAGCATGGCAATACGCGCCGCTCAAATGGCATCCCGACAAATTCTGAAATTCAATTCGGGCGAGATTGTATCAAGGAATGAATTGGAAGCCGCTTACACAAAGTCGTGGAATAAAGAATTTGGTCGTCGCTTAAAGTCGGGACATATCATAGCGAGACTATTTAGATTAGGAGTGACTTGGGAGTTTGCGATGATTTTCTTAAAAATATTCCCTTTCATATTGCCCCCCATTATCAAACAAACCCATGGGAAACCAATGAGTGAATGTTTCTAATGCTGAAATGCGATAATGCTACAATATTTTCACTCATTATCGCATTGCAATTCATTCATTCTTTCATTCAAAACTCATTCATTAATGGTTGACACAACACACCGAAGCAAAGAAACCGAAATCATG
Source organism: uncultured Saprospiraceae bacterium (assembly GCA_938028705.1). GTDB lineage: Bacteria > Bacteroidota > Bacteroidia > Chitinophagales > Saprospiraceae > JAHDEO01. Next base: position 32,409 of record CALIZI010000439.1, read on the forward strand.
GACGACCTCGACATGGAGGGCGAGCTATTGATTGATAGTTTGGATAAAATCGCAACTATCAATCAATGGCTTGGCGGCAATCAGGTGGCTTTGAGTGGTTTGAAATCACTATTGAAAAATCATCCCAAAGAAAAGGTATTATCTATCGTGGATTTGGGTTGCGGAAATGGAGATATTCTAAGAGAAATTGCCAAATTTGGCAGAAAACGTGGATTAAAATTTCAATTATTGGGCATAGATGCGAATCAAGCGACAATTGATTATGCCATCAAACTCTCCAAAGATTATCCCGAAATAAAATATATAAAACAAGATGTCCTTTCTGACGAATTTCAGCATTTAAAATACGACATTGCACTCTGCACTTTATTTCTTCATCATTTTGAAGATAAAATTGCTTTAAATTTGATACAATCCATACTTAAAAATGCAGATATTGGTTTAATTATCAATGATTTGCATCGACACCGGATGGCTTATTATCTTTTCAATTTATTGACTTTATTTATCAAAAATAAAATGGTCAGAGAAGATGGTTTATTGTCTATTTTAAGAGGATTTAAACGAAAAGATTTAGAACATTTTGCCAGTCAAATCACCTCCAAAAGCACCATCAAATGGAAGTGGGCATTCCGTTATCAATGGATAATACATAAAAGATGAGTAGGCTCGTACAGGCGATTTCAATCGCCATGTGTAGTAAAATCAAACTTATATTTTACATGGCGAATGAATTCGCCTGTACGATACCTGTTCTCCTCATAAAATCGTCAATGTGTCTTATATCCGCTAAATATATTCAAATTCCAAAAAACAAATTCCAAATTCCAATTTTGAATGTGAATTTACCTTTATATTACCAGTTGGAATTTGTTATTTGTCATTTGGAATTTAAAGCAAATTATGGTCAAAATAAAAACAGTTGCCAAGCAACTACCGCCTTATACACGCACCACAGAGGAAATCATTCCTTACGTAAAAGCATGGATGAGCGGGCAGGAAGAGCGATTCCAACGAAAAGTCTTGAAAATCATAGGCAATGCACAGATTGATAGGCGATATTCCATTATAGATGCGGATGATATGTTTGTGCCGCGCACCTATGAAGAAAAGAATCAACTGTACATTCAAGGCACTTTGCCTTTGGCGGAAGGTGCTTTGCGAAAAGCCCTCAAAAAAGCGGATTGGGCAGCGACTGATTTGGACTATATCATTACGGTAAGTTGTACGGGATTTATGATTCCTTCGGTGGATGCGTACCTGATTAATAATGTAGGGATGCGGCAAGATATAGTTCGTTTGCCGGTGACGAAAATGGGTTGTGCGGCAGGTGTGTCGGGAACGATTTATGCCAAAAATTTCCTCCAAGCTAACCCCGGCAAACGTGCTGCGGTCATTGCCGTTGAGTCGCCGATGTCCACCTTTCAGCAAGAAGATTTTTCGATGGTCAATATCGTCAGTGCCGCTATTTTTGGCGATGGGGCTGCCTGTGTGTTGCTTTCTTCGCATGAAAAAGACGAAGGCGTAAAGATACTAAACGAAGACATGTATCACTTCTTCGACGCGACGCACATGATGGGTTTTGAATTGAAAAACAGCGGTTTACACATGGTCTTAGACCCAAGCGTACCGGAAACCATTGCAGCGCATTTTCCGAAAATTATTTATCCCTTTTTAGAAAAATCCAATACCACGATTCAAGACATCAATCATTTGGTCTTTCATCCGGGCGGCAAAAAAATCGTACAGACTGTCGAAAATTTATTTGGTGCAATGGGCAAAAATATTGATGACACTAAAGAGGTTTTGCGTTTGTATGGCAATATGTCCAGCGCAACGGTTTTGTACGTATTAGAACGTTTTTTAGATAAAAATATACCTGCGGGAGAAAAGGGATTGATGTTGAGTTTTGGACCGGGTTTTTCAGCACAAAAAGTCTTATTGGAATGGTAAAATACAATGAGTAAATGAGAAGATGAATAAATGAGTAAATGTTTTCATCTTGCAAAATTTACTCATTTACTCATATATTCATTTACTCATTTTTAGGAAGCATGACTGACGAATTTAAAAATAAAAACTACTGGGCAATCATACTCGGAGGCTCGTCCGGTTTGGGTTTGGCTACGGCAAAAAAGCTGGCAGACTTGGGGCTGAATATCTGCGTCATTCACCGCGACAGAAAATCTACTCTTGCTGCCATTGAACAGGAATTTGACCAAATAAAAACCAAGGATATAGATTTTCTTTCTTTCAATATAGACGCTTTGAAAATTGAAAAACGCACTGAAATTATTGATACATTAAAAGAAAAACTGGGCAATGAGGGCAAGGTAAAAATCCTCA
>CALIZI010000440.1 GCA_938028705.1 uncultured Saprospiraceae bacterium
GTGGTGATACCGAATCTGACTTATTTCAGTACTATATTGGCTATTCTGACAGTTCTGGAGTTCTAATACCGCATGTACCTATTTCGATAGCAGATATAAATGACAACGACAACTTTCACCAACTTTGTTTTTCTACAAGTGATGAAATTGTTAAAATTTCAATGATGGCTAACACGGTTGAAGACCCAAACCAAGACCCAAATTTATACAGCGAAATTGATGTTAGTTCCTGCACTCCTTTGACAAGTATTGAAGAGAACCTTTTCGTAAAAGGGTATAAAATTTACCCGAATCCGTTTTCGGATGAAATTTTTGTTGAGAATCTTCTTGGTGATGAATACTTCATCATTTATGACTTTTTAGGGCGAAATATTACAGAAGGAAAATATTCAGGAACTATAAAAATACCAGAAACAAACTCAGGGATATACTATTTGACCATCCTAAACAATACCAATCAGATAACCTACAAGTTAATTAAAAGATAAATGCTTACACACAATGTATATGCGATAATGCTCCCTATCGGTCGCACTACGCATATACCAACCGTTAGGCACAAGCAGAAAGAAAAAAATCAAAAATGGCAGTAAGAGTCCAATTTCTAACTTTTCAAAAAGATGATTTAGAAAGTCTAATTCAAAACACTTATCCAAAGGTTAGAGAATGGATTTTAAAATCTGCGGAAGAAGATATTGACGATTGGAATATTGAAATAATTGATTTCTTAGAGAAGAACGAGCAAGTAAAAAACTTAGTAGAATTGAAAGAAGAAGAAATTTCAAGAGTTGTAAGTTCATTTTTTGACTATTTAGAAATTGGGAAATCAAAAATTAAGCATAAATATTACCAATCATTTTTAAGTCTAAAAAGGTACAAAGAAGACTTCAAAATAATTGAAAGATTTGGTAGCAATAATCTTCAAAACTATTTTAAATTCATTATTGAAGGAAGGTCTTTAAAAGATAAAAAAAGTAATTTTCGACAAATAGAAAATGAACCAGATTTTAAGATTGGATTTCTATCAAAAGATGAAAGAGATTTTATCGTCAGCGAAATTGAAGATAAATTTGAACCAATGATAAAAGGAACTTCAATAGAAACAACAATAACTGGACTTTGGACATTGGGGAATTAGGAAATTTGGTATTAGGTAAATTGTTTTTTATCAAATAACTATAAAATTTAATTAATTGAATATTTTTTACCTTAATAAAAATTAAATAACTGATAATCAATTACTTATGATTTAAACCCGAATTTCCCAGTTACCTAATTTCCAAAATGTCCAAAGTCCAAAACAATAAGTGAATTCAAAGAAATTGGAACAAGTTATCAGCAGGTAATTATTCTAATTTCGTAAAAAGAAAAAAAGCCTGTGCCTAATAAATAAGGCTTCATGCGGTACACCGTGCCAAGCACTGAAGCCGACGTGAGGGCTTTTTATAAAATACGCCTTCGGTTTCACTTTAGATTCATAGCTTGATAGGAGTAAGTGGAATAAGCACAATGGTAAAAAGAATATAAAATTCCAGTCTAAATTTATAGCGCAAATTCATGAGTTTGCTCTACGAATCGCTATGAAATGGAAATAGGTTTTAATTTTTATTTACATCAAATCACCCTTAATATTTCCTGAAATATACTTCGCACTACGCACCGCCCCGTCCATATATCCCGGAAATTGCTCGGCAGTTTCCGAGCCGGCTATGGTGAGCGACTTTCAATCATGAATGTTGGGCTTCCATAAATTCGTGGGAACATGGACCACCACCGAACTCGAACCCAACAAAATCCTGATAGAATATTCTTATGATTTACACGCCAATCAACCTGTTTTTTATCCCTTGAATTGGTTGTTTGCAAAGCTGTTTTGGAAACGATATATGAGGCAGGTGTTGGAGAATATTAGGGTGATGGCTGATGAGGGGGAGGTTTATTTGTATGGGTAGAACAGGGTAAACGAAAAGTCGTTTTTATAATGTGTTTTTTGAAATTGGAAGATAAACCTTAGTAGTCGGCTGACATTTTACAAATCTATCGATACCCCCACATCTTTTTAAATGTCGATATTTTTAAAACAAAAAATATTTCTATATTTTTATTTTACTTAAAAATAGCATTTTATAAATTAAGAATATTTTAAATAAAATAAAAAATATAAGTAATCCGTTTACTAAACTTTACAAGTTTGGTAAACGTAAGCGGAGAACAAATTTTTGTAATTAACTAAAAATCAGTGCATTACTTCTCCGATAGCTATCGGAGACCAAACTTTTTGAAGTTTAGTAAACGGGGTACTCAAAGATGTGGGGTATCGATAGATTTGCAAAATGTCAGCCGAGTGAACTCCACGATAAAATTAAAAATCAGCAAATTACGTATTATTAAAACGGCTTTTCGTTCGCCCTGATGAGTAGGAAGCTAATACAAAAAACCCAACAAATACAACGGAATTTTCTGCCCAAAACCAATTTCTATATCATCAGCAAAAACGTAGCTATTTGGTATGTGTTGTATTTGTTTGGCGGTTTTATTTTTTCCTCCGATTTCTATAGTCAGGTTTTCTTCTTCTATAAAAATATCACCTTTCGGGGGCAGCGAGGTAGTGTAATCGGCATGTTGTAGTTGATTGAGGGCGAAGGTTTCTCTTTGCGTACCTTTATCGGTATTGGCTTGAAGCACCAATGACAAATTCGTATTATCCAGATAAATTTTATCCGGTTTTTGGAGTTTTGCCACACCCTTTCCTTTTCGGTTGAGAAAGCGAAGAATACCCGCATTGTGCAGCGCGTACAAATAATTGGACACCGTACTTCTTCCAATATTCAATTTATCCGCTACCGCCGCAATATTGACTGTAAAAGGCGGCGATTCGGATATTACGCCCAATAATTTTTTAATTTTTGCGGTATTTCCTGTCGTATATCCGTAAATATAATTGATGTCCGATTGTAAGACGACCTCCAATGCCTGCAATAATTTTTTTGGGAAAAATACCGTTGGTTCAGATTGCGCGTAAGGGTAGTAGCCGCTTTGGAGATAGTCGCGGAATAAAGCAATCGGTCTTACTTTCGCGGTAATTTCAGCGGCAATTTGGAGGTGATTTTGCGTAATTTCGGACAAGGTATAAACCGGAAAATCTACTTGATGTACAAACGAAATATATTCCCTGAAAGACAATCCGCCGAGTTCATAAATCAGCACCCTTCGACTCAAATCAGACTCTCCTTTCAAAATATCCAATGCCGATGAGGACGTAAAAATAAGTTGCAAATCCGGGTAGCCGTCATACACGATTTTTATCTGTCTCGACCAATCGGGGAGTTTATGAACTTCATCTACCAAGAGCGTTTTTCCGCCTAATTGATAAAATTGTTCTGTCAATTCATACAGGCTTTGTTGGTAGAAATAAGGGTGGTCTAAAGTCACGTAAAGGTGTTCCGACAAATCTTTTAGTTCGTATTTCAAATACTGTAAAATCATCGTCGTTTTACCCACGCCACGAAAGCCCTTGATACCCAAAAATCTGGATTTCCACGGCAACTTTGAATAAGCATAGCGTGTAAAATCCTTGTTAATACTTTTGAGTAAATTGGCTTGATATTGAATTAATTGTTCCATTTTGACTTGTATTCAAGTCAAAATTAGTGTAAAAATGACTTGGATGCAAGTCATTTTTCTATTTTCTTTTCAAAAGTACAAAAATATTCAAACGCACAGATAAAAACTCGGACGGACAAACAGTCGGCAAGAAGCGCGTGGGCGGGTGCCGGATAATTTTGATAGATTGGATAGGATACGGGATTTTGAGGGAGTAGATATTGCTTTTCGTTGTATATAGGATTAGACTTTGGACAGAGGAAATTGGGGAATAGTCCCTTAATAAATCCTTGATAAAAAGTTAAAAATAATTAAATTTAAGCTCGGTTCAATACAAGTTCGTATTCCCACTGGTAACTACTAGATTCCGTGGAATTGTCTGA
>CALIZI010000441.1 GCA_938028705.1 uncultured Saprospiraceae bacterium
TTAAATCTCACGCAGAGTACGCAGAGGTCGCAGAGATTTATAGCTTTTCTCTGCGTACTCCGCGTACTCTGCGTGAAATATACAAGATTAAGCGATTTGCATTCATATTAGATTGCCCCTAATATTTTACACACTCAAATCTAAAGATGCCATTATTTGACAAGTTTATCCAAACGACAAAAGTAGTTGACACTTTTGGACGTTAAAATAAAATTTAAATACTCCGTTTGCTAAACTTCAAAAAGTTTGGTCTCCGATAGCTACCGGAGAAGTAATGTACTGATATTTAACTAATTACAAATTTCAGTATCCTGCCCACGTTTAGCAAACTTGAAAAGTTTAGCAAACGGCTTACTTATATTTTGTGTGAAATTAATATCCTATGAAGTGTCAACCAATCAGATAAACTTGTCCATTATTTACTTCATTATTCGACATTCCCTTGTTCGATATTCGATATTCAAAAATCAGCTCTTCATCTTTTCTCTCATCAGCCCTTCTTGTACTACTGAAGCCACCAAGCGTCCTTCTCTGTCGAAGATGCTGCCTCGTGCAAATCCTCTGGCATTGGAAGCACTGGGGCTTTCCATTGCCATCAATAGCCAATGGTCGATACGAAAATCGCGGTGAAACCACAAGGCATGATCAAGGCTGGCAAAAAAGACAGGCGATGTGAGTGTTTTTTCAAGATGCGGTAGCGCAGAGGTGGTCAACAAATTATAATCGGAAGCATAGGCAAGCAGCTGATGTTGTATAGGCAAATCAAGTGCGACCTGCTCCTTTGTCTTAATCCAGACGTGGCGATAAGGTCGTGCCTGTTGCAGGAGTTCAAGGCTTTCAACGGGGCGAAACTCTATGGCATTGGGGTGCATAAGGGTCAGTCTTTTGTACAATCCGGGGAGGGTGTCTTTGAGTTTGGCGAATTGTTCGATGTCTGGCAGCAGTACCTCCGGCGGCAGTACATTCGGCATACTGACCTGATGATTGAAGCCCGACTGACGAAGCTGAAAAGAAGCCGCCATATTAAAAATTGCCCGTCCTTTTTGCATCGCTACCACCCGTCGTGTCGTAAAACTCCCGCCATCGCGTATCGTGTCCACCTCGTAGGTAATCGGTACGTTTACATCGCCCGCCAAGATAAAATACCCGTGCATGGAGTGAGCAAAGCGGTCATCGGGTACAGTCTGATATGCCGCATGAAGTGCCTGACCCAATACCTGCCCACCAAATACACGCCCCCAAGGAGTGACATAATTTCCTCCTTTAAAAGTTTGATGATCAATTTTTTCTAAGGTGATTAAATCTATTAATTCTTTGACTGTTTGCATGTTTTGTTCATAGTTATCGGTTCATGGTTCATAGTTTTGGGTGTGGCTTCATCACTAAAAATACATGGGATAAAACTTAAATTTTCCTTGTGTATTATACTCTACCGCAGGAGCAGGTATTTTGATAATATTTAAAATGCCAAAAAATATTTTCAGTCCTTTTGATTTGGTAGGAATGCGGGTAAAATCAACATCGGGTGCCAGCAAAAACTGCCGATAGCGCGGATAATCTTCTGCCGAAGGTACGAAGGTATTGCCTTCCGCATCTGTCCAGCCATTGCCAAAGCCGCCATATACATTTTCGGCACTATAACCTAGCGCAATGTTGAGCCATTTCGGAAAACGTGAATTTTCTTTTTTGATAAAAGATGAAATATTACCTGATGCCCAAAGGGTCAATCCATTATATTCTTTGAGCATCACTTCGGGGATGGATGTACCGTAAAGTGCATTGGCACGTTCTTTAACCGTGGTGGTTGCGGTTGAGTTGACGGCTTGTAATGGCGTGGTATCGTAGCGCGGTAAATGGGCAGAGAGTTTGAGGTGAATGCGCTGTTCTTCCCACAACAATTCCTGACCGAGAAAGGTAGCAGCACCCGCCGTATTGAAAGCAATATCCCACATCGAAGCGCCCCATTTTTCCGAAAAACCATCCAACACTTCTATGCCTGCTTGATAGACCATACCGCCTATCGCACCCGCATAAGCCGCTTTGCGTTCCTTCATACCCGTCCACATATAGAGGTGTTTTGTCCACTTACTTTCAAAGTAGGTGGAGAAGAGATGTCCGGCTTTATCCACATCCATCCACTCGCCATAATCATTAAAAAAATGAAACTTTGACCGCTCAAAATCCGCATACCAGGCAATGCTCAATAAAGACATCGTACCGACATAACCCGTTGCTATCGAAGTATTTAATGTCCAAAAACGGGCTTTATTCAGCGTATCAGGAATTTCAAACAGGCGCAGTCTTTCTTGTCGCTGTGCGAAGGCATCGGTAGAAAATAATAATAAAATAATGGAGAGTACGGTCAGTGTTTTTTTCATGATAATGCGTTAATGCTGAAATGCGATAATGCTACAATGTTTTCTAACTTGACAATGTCATGTTCGATTTTTATTTAATATAGTTGGTGTTTTGCTCTTGAATTTGGACTAAAACTCGTCTGACATTTTCAAAATTCACCGATGATGTCATATTTTTCCTACAAAGTTTAAATGTCTGACGAGTTTTAGCCCAAATTCGGAAAAAATATCCCATGTTAAACACAAGCATATTTTTTATTTTTAAAACATGACATTATCAAGCTAATTATCGCATGACAACATTTTAGCATTAACGCATTAAAAATATTCATTCATTACTAAATTATTTCGCTGCCATAAACGGATAGCGATAATCGCTTGGTGGATTAAAGTTTTCTTTAATGGTACGTGGCGATAACCAACGATATAGATTCAAGACAGACCCCGCTTTATCATTCGTACCCGAAGCCCGACCACCGCCAAAAGGCTGCTGTCCGACGACTGCACCTGTGGGTTTGTCATTGACATAATAATTCCCTGCGGCATTGCGAAGTTTCACGCCTGCGGCATTGATGACTTGGCGGTCTTTGGCAAACAGTGCGCCCGTCAGTGCATAAGGTGAAGTCTCGTTGAGGATGTCTATCGTTTGGTCAAATTTGTCATCTTCATAAACATACAGCGTCAGTACAGGTCCGAAAATTTCTTCACACATCGTGCGGTATTTCGGGTCGCTGACTTCTATCAAAGTTGGTTCAATGAAGTAGCCTTTACCTTTATCATAATTGCCTCCGGCAATAATTTTCGCAACTTTATCCTTTTTTGCTTTTGCAATGTAGGACGTGATTTTATCAAAAGCTCGCTCGTCAATCACTGCATTGACGAAATTGGTAAAGTCTTCGGGCGAACCCATTTTAATAGATTTCAAATCTGCCAACATCTGCTTTTTGATGTCTTTCCAAAGGCTTTTTGGAACATAAGCGCGGGAAGCCGCCGAGCATTTTTGCCCCTGATATTCGTAAGCTCCGCGCACGAGTGCCGTAGCCACTTGGGCCGCATCTGCCGAAGGATGTGCGATAACAAAATCCTTGCCGCCCGTCTCGCCGACTATGCGCGGGTAGGATTTGTAATTGGCGATATTATCACCAATGGTTTTCCACATATATTGAAAAGTTTTGGTGCTACCTGTAAAATGCAAACCCGCAAAATCGGGATGATTGAAGACCACATCGCCAGCCACCGGACCGTCCGTAAAAATCAAATTGATGACTCCGGCAGGCAACCCCGCTTCTACCAAAATTTCCATAATCACCATCGCCGAATAGATTTGCGTTTCGGCAGGTTTCCAGACGACGACATTGCCCAACATGGCAGGGGCAACACATAAATTCGCCGCAATAGACGTAAAATTAAAGGGCGATACGGCAAATACAAAACCCTCTAAAGGTCTGTATTCCAGTCTGTTCCAGATACCATCCACGCTTTCGGGTTGTTGAGTATATATCTGCGTCATATATTCCACATTGAAGCGGAAAAAGTCTGCCATTTCGCAAACTGCATCAATCTCTGCCTGATAAGCGTTCTTGGATTGCCCCAACATCGTAGCGGCATTCATACGTGCGCGATACGGACCCGTCAGCAAATCGGCTGCACGTAAAAAGACCGCTGCACGCTCTTCCCAGGGCATCAATTCCCAAGCCGGTTGAGCCGCCAAAGCTGCATCTATCGCTTGCTTGACATGCGTTGTGCCACCTTTGCAATAATGCCCCAAAACATGCTTGACCTCATGCGGCGGATGTATCGCTACAAGGTCTTTGGTCTCTACCGATTGACCATTGATGTGCATCGGAATTTTGACTTTTTGTTTTTTGAGTTCTTTTAATGTCGCTTTGAGTTCGGCGCGTTCCGGGCTGCCCGGTGCGTAGCTGAGGACGGGTTCGTTCATCGCTACGGGTGGTGTGTGAAATGCGTTTGACATGTATTATAATTTTTCTATTATTTTTTAACAAATTAGCGTATTTTATAATTTTATTTTATAGTCAGGCTGACAATCTCTATTACCTCACAGTCAGCAGTTCTTCTTGAACCTTCCATGAAATATCCCTGCGTTCCTATTTTTATTCTACTTTGGTGATATGCTTTCATCTCAGGAGTAACTATCCACATCCTCGCTGTTCCTTCTTGACGAACTTGCCCGTTTACTATCAATTCTCCATATTCATCTTCAAATTCAGGCCAAATCATAAAAATACTCTCCATCGTATGATTATCACATTCGTACCAAAAATCGGAGCGAATACCTTGACTGGGTAAGGATTTCCTAGCACCTTCTTGTTCAGAGCGAAATTTATATTTGACTCTAAAATCTTCTTTATTACCGATACTTTCTCTATAAGATTGATGTATCTCATTCATTGGAATTATTTTAAAATAAAAAAAATATTTAAAACCTCGTTTACTAAACTTCAAAGAGTTGGGCGCAGTTCCAGACGGGGGCGATTCGTTTTTGTACCCATGCTCATTTTTAATTTTTATTCAATAATGAACCGCATTGGGCTTGAATTTGGGCTAAAACTCGTCTGACATTTAAATTTTGTCGGAAAATATGAGCTCATCGGTAGATTTTGAAAATGTCTGACGAGTTTTAGCCCAAATTCGGAAAAAATATCCCATGTTAAACACAACCATATTTTTATTTTTAAAACATGACATTGTCAAGCTAACTCGAAAAGTTTAGTAAACGGGATACATTATTTTTGTTCATCTAAAGTGTCAACCGCTTTGCTAAACATACCGAATTTTCTCTACGAAATCCTTATAATTCTACTTCCTCCGGTACAAACTGCCGCGCATCGCCCCCACCTTTAATGATTTCCCTGACTATCGTAGAACTGATATGAGAATATTGTGGTTCGCTAATGAGAAAGACGGTTTCGAGACCTTCACTGACGGCGGCATTGAGTTGAGAAATGGTTTTTTCGTAATCAAAATCAGAAGCATTACGGAGTCCGCGAAGGAGATATTTCGCGCCTACCCGTTCACAAAAATGTGCCGTCAATTTCTCAAAATGCGCCACTTCAACTTTGGGTTCGTCGGCAAAAGTCGCATTAATCCATGCTATTCTTTGTTCGAGGGGAAACAAATATTTTTTTTGCGAATTGATACCAATAGCGACAATGACCTTATCGAATAAAGGTAAGGCACGTTTCACCAAAGCAACATGTCCACGCGTAATGGGGTCGAAAGAGCCGGGGAATACGGCAATTTTTTCCATAATATGTACTGATTTATTCGGGTTGCAAGATAGGGAAAAATGTTGGTAGTCTAATGATGCCTTGCTTAATGGCATTTTTATTTTTTATAAAAAGTCGTTTTACTGACCATTGAAATTTAAACAAAAAAAAGATTTGGAATGACAAGTAAGTTTGGGTATTTTTATCTTTTGTGAAACTACAATCTGACATTCACGAGTTGCTAAAATTGATTTTTTTAATTAATAAATTCTTCGTATATTGTATTTAGTTGTAAAATATTGATAATCAGATAGTTGTGTCATGTTTTTTTTTCTCTTTAAAAATATAACTCATTGATTATCA
>CALIZI010000442.1 GCA_938028705.1 uncultured Saprospiraceae bacterium
ATGATTTTTTAAAGTCACTTCAAGAAAAATAATATTGTATTTGAAATCTGACTGCAAGATCAATTATACATAATCATCAAAATTTTTGGCATATTTAGAAAAGCGGTTGACACTTTAGATAGACAAAAAATAATATATCCCATTTACTAAAAACCAACTACTTTTTGAGGAAATTTAAATATGCTAAAATTTTTATTATTTTTATCACCAATATCCACATGAGTATCAACTTAAACACATCCTTGCGACGCGAAATTTCCAAAAATTCTTCCGGTGAATTGCACTGCGAAGAGCGTATTTTGGTATTGGATGAAGGTTATTATTATGTGGAAAATATTGAACTCGACGGCGATGCACCCAAGCAATTTATTTATGCTTATTTTTCCGAAAAAAATAATACAGTAAAAAAAGAAAATCCACAAACATGGATTCCATACATCGCCAAAACCGCCGAAAAATGGTATCCGCATGAGTCGGTCATTGAATTTATGATAAATCGTATCGGTGAGGTTTTAGGCTTGAAGATGAATGAGATACGCTTGATGAAAATTAATGGTCAGATTCGTTTTTTGAGTAAGTATTTTCTCAAAGAAGGAGATACAATGATTCATGGTGCAGAAATATGTGGCGAATTTTTGAATGATTATGAGTTTGCAGAAAGAATCGCCAACAGCAAGCAATCTGCACGGGAATTATTTACTTTTGAATTTATTTTTGAGGCGATAAAATCTATTTTTCCCGATAATTACCAAACCCTTATACACGACCTCGTAAAGATGATTACTTTTGATGCTTTGGTGGGCAATAATGACCGTCATTTTTATAATTGGGCGGTGATTGTTGATGTAAAAGATGCTACTCAGATACCTCGTTTATCACCAATTTATGATTCAGCGCGTGGTTTATTGTGGAACTTTAGTGATGAAAATATCGTTAAACTATATGGAAATTGGCAGGTTGGTGGGAAAAAATTGGCTAAATATATCGAAAATGGTTCTCCGCGAATTAGCGTAGAAAATAATGCAACAGTCAATCATTTTGGCTTGATAGAATTTCTTAAAAAACGGGATGATTCGTTCGGTCAAATGATTGAACATTTAGCCGACATCAATAATGAAAATGCTATTATAGACATGATAAAAAATGAATTTGCCCCGCATTTTACCGATAAAAGAAATGAGTTGTTGATGCACATTTTAAAAGAACGATTTACACAAATCAGAAATTTATAAAACGATATGGTACAAGATATAACAGGTTTATTTACGAAAAGCGATAAGGATAAGGCTGTACATTTATCAAAAGAAATCTCTGCGAAATTTACACTTAAAATAGATGATTTGCTTATTGCTTATCTTAGCTGTACTGAAGGAGTTTGGACCTTTAAATATTCAGAAGATTTTAATAATCAAGAACATACGTATCGCTATATTTCCGGTTTTCCTGATTTGGAAAAAACCTATACCAGCACAGTTTTGTGGCCCTTTTTCCGCATCCGCATACCGGGCATGGGACAACCTGCCATTCAGGAAATCTTGAAAAAAGAAAATATTGATAAGACCAATGAAGCGGCTCTTTTGCGGCGTTTCGGCTACCGGACTATTGCGAATCCTTATATTTTGATCGCACATTGATAGTGAATTATAGGTTGTAGGTTTTCGGATTAACTTTAACTTGCGTCCAGTATTTTTCAACAACAAAAAATGAAAGTAAGACTCAATTTAATTTTTTGAATCGAATTATCAATCTTTTGATACTTGGTTCAATTCATAATACAACTTTGTGATAAATCTATTTAGACTTGTTTTTTTGCCATAATGCGCGAATGTAAAAAATGATTTTTATTCAAGTAAAACTCACATAATACCAATGCTCATCAACCTTCGATACACTTGTTATTTCTAATCCGTTTATCCTTTCATCAAATATTTCTTCAATGTTCAATTCTTCTTTGCAATACAAAAGACCGTACCCGTTGTCTATAAATGCTCTGCTCATTACAAAAAGGTATTTGTTAGCCTTTCTACTTAGTGAAACTTCCACACAATCAAGCCTTTGTATATATTCACAAATTGAATTAGAGACACCTTCTATATCAATACTGTTGAGTTTAGGGCGAGAAGTAATTTGATTATTTCGGCAAGAAATATAGCTCAACCTTTCCTTTTCTATTTTATCAATTTCGTTTACAAAATTGATGTACTGCGATTTTTCTTTCTCTACATAATTTTTTACTGAGTAATTCCAAAGTCCTGTTCGTGGGAGAGCAAATACCAAAAATACGACAAACGAAATCAAACTTACCAATTTTAACCACCACTCCACATTCAAGATTAATAACAAAATCATCATTATCAAAACTACAATCATCTCTGCCAGAATAATCCAGAACTCTGTTCTTACCCTAATTTCAAATTCATTGGCATAAAGATAGAGATACAATAAAAATAGCATCCCAAGCAATAGTAATATGACATTATTTTTCTTCATCTTTGTTGAATCTTATTGGAACTAACTTTTCACAACTCATAATAAGACATCCGCCCCAGATGATGAATATTGGTTTTCGCCAAATCCTGCAAATCAACCCCGCCGTCTATCCAAACCCAATCATCTATTGAGCCTCTATAACAATATCGCTTAACTCCATATTCACCGTCTTCCTTTATGATTCTCATTCTCTCCTCAAATCTTACAAACTTATTAATCAATTCTGCTCTGCCTTTCATCACCGACATACGTTCCATTACCCTCTCGAATCCCTCAACTGTCTCTAGGTCAGCAATATAAATTTTTATCATATTACCAACTATATCAAGGCGAAACGCCGCTACTTCTTCATTCTCCTTCAATGCTTTTTCAACAAACCCGATTTCCTTTGCATCAAACATTTTTTCCTTTTTTTGCCGAATATACATCACAGAGGTATCCGGTTTTTCAAATACCTCATACTCCTCCGGCAAACTGTTCAGACAATCCTCATCTTTCTTTTTGGTCATATAATAGGTCGTATTGCCTTTCTTCGTAAGTTTTGATTTGACGTAATAAATATCACCGCGTCTGTTTGTAAATTCTAATGGCGTATGACTCATTTTAATTATTTTCATAGTACAAAAATTTAAATATTGAGTTTACATTAAGAATAAGAAAAAACGATTTTAACAAAATTTAATTTTTTAATTAAAAACATAATTAAAATAAAATTGTGTATATTTTTAAATTTTAATTATTTAAAAAATATAAAAAATATTAATTATTTACTTTTTTCTTATTACAATTTTTTAATATAAAAATAAAATTTTAACTTTTTTGAATTCCTATACTTTCTAATGTGGACTCAATATTATAATAAACACACTCCCTCAACCGCTCATTATCCACCAATTCAGGATGTATAAATGTACCGGCTTTCTGCATCCCAATCTTCTCCATGACACGTATAGAAGGTAAATTGATAGTGGAAGCTACTGCATAAATTTTCTTCAAGTGTAAGGTTTCAAAAGCATATTCGAGACATCGCTTTGCACCCTCCGTAGCATAGCCTTTACCCCAAAAGGGCTTCGCCAATCGCCAGCCAATATCCACACAAGGCGTAAACGGTGCTTCATATTTTTGGTTACACATTCCGATAAAACCTATACATTCGCTCGTCTCTAATATGTCAACTACAAAATATGTGTAGCCCTTCTCATCGAAATGTTGTGCTAATCTTTGCATTAATCTTACAGATCCTTCCCCATTTAATATTTTCGGAAAAAACTGCATCACATCCGCATCGGCATTCATAGCGGCGAAGGCATCAAAGTCGCTATTTTGCCAATTTCGGAAGCCCAACCTTTCGGAAGTAAACAGATAATCTTTCGATAGATTCATATTTGTAAATGTATAAAATATTTTGAAAATAATTTTTTAATAATGATAAAAAATAATAAAATTTAATTAAAATAATATAAATAATTTTTAATAAAAATATATCAATTCCCAGCTTCAAATTACGAATAACCCTCCACTCCGGCTTCGGATGACGCAAATAATACCGAATGGGTACAACTTTTTTTTACAAAAAATTACACCACTATAAGTATTTGATTATCAATTAATTGGAAATGAAAAATAAAGCCACCTACCTCCTTGTTCAAAATTATAAAATCATCAGTTGGCACGATAACTGATTTATGTGGAGTATTGAAATAAAAAAACAGGGCGACACTATCCCCATAGTTTCACCCTAAGAATATTCACCACAAAACTTTATATTACTATGAACAAGCATGTAATTTTTTACACAACTTTATTCGCACTTCTACTTTTTGGTATGAGCGCAACTGCACAAAGGAGCAGTACCGAACTTGATTATTACAACTCCGGCTGGTGGACGCTTGGTATCACCGGCGGCGCATCTTGGCAAGGTAGCGACATCTGCGCGATGCCCGGTTGGGGCTTGGGTGTGGACTTGGCGAAAAACATCTATCACCGCCCCAATGGACTTTTGGATGTGGACTTGCGCGGACGTGCGCTCTACACCCGCAGCTTTGGTGCCGACCCTTATCGCACTTATGGCATCCTCAACAACAACGCACTCAATGGTGTGGAAGATGCCGATGTAAATTATACCGCCCCCAATGGTCCGGGATTTACTTTCCTAAATCACCGTACAGATATTGGTGAACTCTCCCTCGAAGGTGTCCTCACTGCTAATCGCCTACGCGAAAATACAGGCATCATACTACAAGGTTTTGGTGGTATCGGTCTTAATGGTTATAGCACAAGCACCGATCAACTCGGCGGCAACAGCATGTATAATTGGAGCGAAATTGATACTACTGGCGGACGATTCAGCACCATAGCCGACCTCAATAGAGACCACTCTTACGAAACTTTTGCAGACGGTTACGATAATGGATTTAATGTATCAGTCATGCCGTCTTTGGGCTTGGGTTTGGGCTACCAAGTGACTCCTGCATTCTCCGTAGGCGTAGAGCATAAAACCACTTGGGCAATGAACGACCACCTTGACGGTCAACGTTTTAACCAATACGATAATAATTTATCTGACAATAATGATCGTTATAATTACACCTCATTATACCTGCGTTGGAAAATTCGTGGACGGTATGACAAAGAGCCGATTCCGGTCACAGAAAGACCTGATGAACTGAAAGATATGGGCATCGCGCCTATCATTACTTTTACAAAACCCAGAAAAGAAGTCAGTACAGCCAGTGACCCTCGCGTGAGTGTGACTGCTAATATTGAAAACATTGAGGGTCGTCAGGATATTCAAGCTACTTTCAATGGCAAACGCATAGGTACTTTCAACTTCAATCAGCGCAAAGATAAATTTTCGACCTTGCTCAACCTTGTTTCGGGCAGCAACGAACTTGTCATTACCGCCACCAATAAATACGGAACTGTTACGGACAGTCGCGTGATTTTCTTGGAAGAAAGTATAGCTGACCCCGTAACATACACCCCTCCCGTATCCAATCCCGACAGAGGTACAAACACGATGAAAAAATACCCCGAAGTACGTATTACTCGTCCTTCTGCTGACCCTTACAGGAGTAATGAACAAGTGGTCAAATTGACCGCAAACCTCGAAAATGTATCCGGTAAAAACGATATTACCTTTAAAATCAATGGTGCAAAAACGACTAATTTTGAGTTTGGATATTTGGATAATACCATAGTCGCTGATGTTCCACTCAACGCAGAAACGACTACTGTTACGATTAAAGTTCGCAACTCGTATGGAACGGATACTGACAGCCGCAAGATTATTTATACGGGTTACAGAGATTTAGGTCCGAAACCTGTTGTGGATATTATTACGCCTTCCGGTAGCTCTGCAAATAGCGAAGAAGACAGGGTAGCCCTGACCGCCAAAGTGCGTCATGTGGATAGTAAAAATGATATTATTTATACGGTAAATGGTCAGCGCAAAACTAGTTTTAGTTATAACCGCAACACCAATGTATTTACCTCAAATGTATCTTTGAATGGTGAGCGCACGCAGGTTGTTATTGAAGCATCTAATGACTACGGTTCGGATGCTGATGACTTGACTATCGTATATTGTCCGCCCGCTTATACGCCTCAAAGACCTACGGTGAAGATTAATAAACCCATGAGCAATCCCTACAATACGCGCAATGCCAGCGAGCGTGTAACAGCGACTGTCACTAATGTAAATGACAAGGATGATATTAGAATTAAAATAAATAATAAAAATATTTCTAATTTTAATTTTAATAATTCAGCTAACGAAATTTCTTTTACAACTAACTTAGAATCAGGCAATAATACAGTTATTATTAAAGCCACGAATAGCGCAGGAAGTGATAGTGATGATCTAACGATACGCTATAATGCTGCTGAAAAACCAACGGTAAAAATCAACACACCAAGTTTCGATCCTTACAGCACTTCTAATGATAAAACAAATATCGTAGCAACTATCAATCATGTTGATAGCAAAAGTAATATCACATTTAAATTAAACGGTAGAAAGACAAATAATTTTAGTTATAATACTTATACAGGTAAATTGACAGCAAATGTCAATCTTGAAAGCGGTAGCAATACCGTACTTATCAAAGCGACCAATGAGACAGGTAGCGACAGTGACGATACAGAAATTAAATACAAAAAAGGTCGCGATGTTGTTGATAGTAAACCTGTAACTTTTGTCAAAACCCCTATCGTAAAAATCACGACACCAAACAGCGACCCTTATACTGCCGACCGTTCGTCAACGGGCATCGTAGCTACGGTCAAGCATGTACCAAGTCGTGATGATATTACAGTAAAAGTAAATGGAAAAACAGTTAATAATTTCCAATATATTCCTCAAATCAATCGTGTTACAGTGGATGTTTCGCTCGAAAATGGCAATAATACCGTCATCGTCACAGGACGCAGTGGCAGCAAATCTGCCAATGACAAGGTCACAATCACATACCGACGCGGTAGCTCTACGGGGCAATTTGGCGATACTTATTCTGATGATGATGACGAAGAAGAAGGGGAGGGGAGTGGCAGCACAAGCAGCCGCGACACTCGCAGTGCCAATAACAAAACCGTCGGCAACCGAAGTTTGGGCGATGGAAAAGCGACGACTTCAGATAAAAGGTCGTCGTCAAAAGGCACACGCAAGACCACTTCCAAACCTGCCCCTGTAACCAATAAACCCAAAATAACAGTGCAACAACCAACAGGATTGAAGTCAAAAGCCACCAAAGCATCAACTTTAGATATAGTCGCTCAATTGGAAAATACAAAAAAGGATAATATAGAATTATTTGTCAATGGTAAGTTGACCGACGAGTTTACTTATACCAAAGGTGGTATATTAAAAGCTACCGTCAATCTGAAGAAAGGTGGCAATACCATAAAAATCAAAGCCACCAACAAAAGCGGAAAAACGGAGAAAACGATTAATCTCCTTCGGAGGTAGTGGTTTATTGAGTTGATGAAGTTTATTGAGTTTATAAAGTTTATAAAGTTGATAGAGTTTATGAAGTTATAGAGTTTATGAAGTTATAGAGTTGATAAAGTAATCAGGCTAGAGTGGATGATGATATTAAAAAGAAATTTCATCTTAGCCTGATTACTCAATCAACTCAATAAACTTTATAAACTCAATCAACTTTACAAACTCAATAAACTTTATAAACTCAATAAACTCTATCAACTCCACAAACTATTCAACCAAGGTTCCCACTCGCTCACCCATAATGATGCGTTGCAGATTTTCCGGTTGATTGATGTCAAAAACGATAATCGGACGATTATTTTCTCTGCATAGCGTAAAGGCGGTCATGTCCATTACATTCAGCCCTTCACGAATCACTCTATCAAAAGAAATACTATCGTAGCGGATGGCGTTGGGGTCTTTCTCTGGATCGGCAGAGTAAATACCGTCCACTCGCGTACCTTTTAAGATAACATCTGCATCAATTTCATTGGCACGTAAGGCAGCCGCCGAATCGGTGGTAAAATAAGGATTGCCCGTACCACCACTGAAAATAATAACCCGCTTTTTCTCCAAGTGCCGTATCGCTCTGCGGCGGATGTACGGCTCGGCGATTCTGTCCATTTGAATGGCAGAAATCAGTCGGGTAAAAATCCCATGCCCTTCCAAAGCACTCTGCAAAGCCATACCATTAATAACCGTAGCGAGCATCCCCATATAGTCGCCTTGTACCCGCTCAATGCCGGAGTGGTGGGCATTCAAACCCCGAAAAATATTGCCGCCACCAATCACGATAGCCAACTCCACACCTTCCGCTACCACTTGTTTGATTTGTTTGGCATAATGTTGCAGCATATCAGGATTAATCCCAAATTCCTGCTTACCCATGAGCGATTCGCCACTCAATTTTAATAAAACTCTTTTAAATTTTGCCATATTCAACCTCTTAGTTTTAGTGAATTTTTACCACTAAGGACACTAAGCACACAAAAAACAAACTAACGCAAAGGACACAAGGGTTTGTAAGAAACTTCGCTATAAGAAGTCTTAGTTTTCTTTTGCGTTAATTCGATTTCGTGTGCTTAGTGGTAAAAATCACGTTCAGCCATAAAAAAAGAGCGAATTAAAAAATTCGCTCTTTATAAAAATATAATTAACTACCCAGTCCGACATGTCGAAATGCCTTGACTGTCAAATCGTTATCAACACTTTTCAGATAATTTGCCACGCTTTCTTTATTGCCTTTCACATACTCTTGGTCGAGCAATGTATTTTCTTTATAAAACTTATTTAAGCGTCCTTGTGCAATTTTATCCAACATCGCTTCGGGCTTACCTTCGTTTCGGGCAAGTTCTTTTCCGATTTCAATTTCCTTCTCCACCACAGAGGTATCAATACCTTCTTTGTTCACTGCAATCGGACTCATGGCTGCAACCTGCATCGCTATATTTTTACCGACCTCAGCAAAATCACCCATTTTATTCAAGCCTACGAGTACACCTCTGCGGTATCCGGCATGTATATAAGGTACGACCATATCAGATTCGAGGTTCTCGTATTTTTTGACCTCTACCTTCTCACCGATAACACCCATTTGTTCTGTCACCTTATCGCCAACAGAAATACCACCGCCAAAATCGCTTGCCAATAAGTCCTCAAGTGAAGCCGGAAAATTAGCTAATGCAATATCAGCCACTTTATCTGCCAAACTAATGAAGTCATCGTTTTTGGCAACGAAGTCGGTCTCACAACTCAAATTGATGACGATACCCTTAGTACCTTCGCTGTTGGTTTTGGCAATCACCACACCTTCATTCGCATCACGCTCGGCGCGTTTGTCGGCAAGTTTTTGTCCTTTTTTACGTAATATATCTTTTGCTGCTTCCCTATCGCCACCCGCTTCTACGAGGGCTTTTTTGCAGTCCATCATACCCGCTCCGGTTTCCTTGCGGAGTGCGGCTACGTCTTTTGCTGTAATTTTAACGTCCATTTTTGATTAAGTTGAACAGTTGAATTAGTTGAACAGTTAATCCGTTGATTAGTTAATCGGGTTATATTTGGATAGCTCCCGAAATGAATTTATTTATTACTTAAAAAAGCATTTACATGTAAAAAATAAATATTTCTAACTAAGCATCTAAACTAACTGATTAATTCTTATTCAAAATCTGTTAATAAATTATAAATGATGATTTATTATTATTTTATTTTTACTAAAATATTTTTATTATAAACAAAAAATAAATTATTAATATTTTTAATTTATTAAAAATATTTCAATACATTTTTTTGCAAAAAAATCCCAAATAACACCTGATTACCTGATTAACCAATTACCTAATCAACTGATTAACCGGCTTTAGCTGCTTTACGGGTTTCGCGGGCTTGCTTGCCTTCTTCCAATCCTTCTTTGATGGCATTGACTACGTATTCGGTAATGATGGCTACGGATTTTGAAGCATCGTCATTTGCCGGAATCGGGAACTCAATAGAAGTCGGGTCGGAGTTGGTATCTACCATACCGATAGTCCGCAAACCGATTTTTTTGGCTTCCGCCAATGCGATATGTTCGTGCGAAATATCAACGATGAAAATAGCGGAAGGCAAACGATTGAGATTTTCGATACCACCCAATACTTTACGCAATTTGGCAGTTTCGCGTGTAATCATCAAACGCTCTTTTTTGGTTACGTTGGTCAGTGTACCGTCAGCGAGCATTTTATCGTTCATTTGCATTTTTTTGACCGACTTGCGAATAGTTCCGAAATTGGTCATCATACCTCCCAACCAACGGTCGGTGACATAAGGCATGTTCACGCTTTGTGCTGCTTCTGCCACGATTTGTCGGGCTTGTCGCTTAGTGGCAACAAAGAGGATTTTTTTGCCTGATTTGGCAATTTGCTTCATCGCTTTTGCTGCACGCTCCAAACATTCCGTAGTACGGTTCAAATCAATAATGTGAATGCCCTTATGCTCCATAAAAATGTAGGGCTGCATCTTAGGGTTCCACTTTTTCTTCAAATGACCAAAGTGTACACCTGCGTCCAACATTTCTTTATTAGTAGGCGTTTCCATATACTTTATTTTTTTAGTGATAGATGAATTAAATAACTGATGGTCAGTTATTTAATTCACATTATCACGTATTTTTTTATTAAATAATTTTAAAAATAATATCGGTAATATGCTGTACCAATTAACGTTTAGAGAACTGGAAGCTCTTACGTGCTTTCGGTTTACCGTATTTTTTACGCTCTACTGAACGGGCATCACGAGTCAGGTATTTTTTGGCTTTCAAGGGTGAGCGAAACTCCTCATTGATTTTGACCAATGCCCGCGAGATTGCCATGCGTGTCGCTTCTGCCTGACCTTTGAATCCGCCGCCACGTACATTCACCTTAATATCGTATAAGGTCTCAACTTCTACCTCTTTGAGTGGCGCAACAACCGCATTTTGGATGTGTGCTTGTGTGAAATATTCTTTATAGGGCTTGCCGTTGATTTTGATTTCACCTGCTCCTTGTGTAAGATATACACGAGAAATAGATGCTTTTCGTCTGCCCAATGCATTAATCATTTCCATTTCCATAATCTAATATATTTTGTTTTGGTTGTCTCAATTTCTATCGTTCAATTCATTATAAAATGATGAACCATAAACCGACAACCATGAACTTTCTTACAATTCAAGTTTTTGTGGTTTTTGAGCAGTGTGTGTATGCTCTCCTCCCTCGTAAACAAATAATTTTCTGAACATGGCATTGCCTAATTTGGTGCGCGGAAGCATACCTTTTACGGCTTTTTCCACTACTGCACGAGGCTTCTTTTTCAATAGCTCCGCTGCTGTGATGCTACGCTGTCCACCCGGATAACCCGTATGGCTAAGGTAAACTTTGTCGGACATTTTGTTACCTGTCAAACGTACTTTATCGGCATTCAAAACGATGACACAGTCACCACAATCTACGTGAGGCGTATAGCTCGGTTTGTGCTTGCCGCGCAGCACGTGTGCGATGCGTGTAGAAAGGCGACCCAAAGGCACATCCTCCGCATCAATGACCCACCATGCGTGTACGACATCTTCCTTACGCTCCGATTTTGTTTTATATAATTTTGCTTTCATGTCTATTTTATCGTGAGGCATTTTTTGGAAATTTCAAATCCCAAATTCCAAGCACCAAATTCCAATTGTAGGGTGTATTTTTTGTATGCTTGTCAATTAAAATTGAACTACCTCGTTATGTAAATTTTGTCTGATTTGACACCCTTTCTGCGAAAAGGTTTGCAAAGGTAATTTTCTTTATTGGTAAAAACAAGATTTCGGCAAAAAAAGTCTATTCCATTTATCATAACTCCTTGATAAACAGTCGAATTTTCGCACAAGTTTTTTTTGATAAAATGATTTTTAATGAAAAAAGGTCAAATAGAGTGGACTATTTGACCTTTTTGAAATGCTTGGTGTTTGGAGAAATGTGTGCACAATTGGTTTACTATTAATTATTAGTTGGACCAAAAATTGAAAAAAGGCGCATATCCGAAGAAAATTCCAATAATATTATTATCTTTATACGTATTTTTTAATTTAAAAAACTTCTCCCGATGAAAAAAAACCTACTAATTTCCCTTCTATTTTTAAGCACTTTATCTTATGCCCAAATCATTTATTCGGTGGATGATTTGAATTTATATTCTCCAAAATTGATAAAAACTAGTGATGGAGGATACTTATTCAATACCTACCAATCTAATTATACACCCAATTCTACTCCTATTGAAGGTGTGAGTAATTATAATCTGATGAAATTGGATGCAGAAGGTAAGGGAAGGCGAAAAAAATAACCTACCCGTTGAAATATAAAAAAGTTGTATATTGGCTGCTCAGAAAATTCTCGCTTATGAAAATCTATTTAGCAGCCGAAGTTATAGCAAGTTTTAATTCAGCGTTGAGTAAGCTGACGGGTTATAAACGTCGAGCCTACGCCGCCGAATTATGTGAAAAGTTCTTTGAAAGTTCTGCCCGTAAGATGGAACGTCATCTAAAAGTCAGTCGTGAGATGGTGGAATTGGGGCTTAATGAACGACGTACAGGTATGCGTTGTGTGGACGCTTTTGAGCAAAGAGGTGCCAAAAAAAAGAGTGCATCTACGAAAGTCTCGAATCGGACATCAAAGAGATAGTTGACGAAGAAAGTCAAATTGACCCCCAATTGAAGACCCAACGTTGTTACGTCAAACTGACAGAAAGCTACGTGTACCAAAAATTGCTGAATGAGTACCACTATACAGCAGATAACTTTTGCTCAAGAACGATTAATAATATACTGAACCGTTTAGGCTATACGCTGAAAAAAGTCTTGAAGACGAAGCCGCAGAAGAAAATCCCACAGACAGATGCTATATTTGAAAACGTCCGTCAAAAACACAAATTAGCGGCTGAAAATCCGCGTATTCTCCGTATTTCAGTAGACGTAAAAGCCAAAGTCAAAGTGGGCAACCTGAGTCGAAAAGGGTACTCACGTACCCAAAACGCACCAATAGCTGACGACCACGACCACAAACATACGGCAGTATTAGTACCACTTGGAATACATGTTCTTAATACCGGACAATCCGATATTATCTTTGGTAATTCTAAAGAAACCGCCGAATTTATTGTAGATGGTTTACAACTATGG
>CALIZI010000443.1 GCA_938028705.1 uncultured Saprospiraceae bacterium
TGGCTTATCTGTCAAAGAACTAGATTCTTTTCTTTGGGTAAACGTATGTATGTTGTTTATTATCATTCTCAAAGGTACATACTATACCCTTTGAGAGGAATCTTTTTTGAATGTCAACTACATGGATGAACTTGTCATTTGCTAAAAATATTTCTTTATTTGTAGAGATATTTCTGGATATAGAAGACGGACATGATACCTATGTTCAAATCTTGAAATCAAGTCATGTTTTATTTGAAAGAAATTGTATATTTGATGATGCTATGCTTGAAATCGGTAATATCTTATCAAATGAATTTTCCGATACACCTAAAACTTATTATAATTTAAACATAAAAAAATGTTCTCCATACCCACAAGACTTATTGCTAATGAAGAGAAGGTAAATCTAATCGAAATATCTCAATGTGGGAATTGCAGATTGAATCGCCGAACAAACCTAGGACAAATACTCACACCCGGAAATGAGTTAGGTGCAGATATATGGCAGTCAAAAGATATTTTTGGATTATCTGTTAATATTGATTTATGCAACATTGAAGAACTGCCGATTGATGCTCAAAAGGATGATGTCAACATTATCCCAATCAATACCAAAGACGCTCATTTCATTTCTGACGAACAATTATCTGATTTCGATTTTGATAATATTGAAGTAGAAAAACTGGATACGCTGATAGTTTATATGATAATAAAAGAACTATCGAATATTGATGGTACTTATCCATTTAAAAAAGGAACCCCCGAAGAGGTCATTCATAATTTCAAACTTGAAATCGTCTATAAACCAATGGTCTTAAATGTATTTCACTTTCAAGTGGAAATTCTGTCTGATGAAAGCGGAAATTGGAAACAAATCAGCAGAGAAAATAATAAAAAATATATTCGGGGATTAGCTTCTAAAATTCGGGCTAGAATCTTGGAAGAGAGAAAGATATATCCGTTGGCTTAAAATATATCATATCAATCTACATGAATCACCAAAACCATGATCAATCAAGTAATAGAACGACTAACATCAGATTCTACGCCTACGCCTCTCATTAGTGCCAGACGTGTTGAGCATGAAGGAGAGAACCGTAAAAAGGGCTTGAAGTTGTCTGTTATTGTCCATATCTTATTATTACTTATATTTATATTTCCATTTCTTTCTTCGCCTTTTCAGCCGCCCGGACAAGAGGGAATTATTATCAATTTCGGGAATAGCAATGCCGGACAAGGCGATACCCAGCCCTTGACCGAAGATGCTGCCCCTGATGCTGCTACTCCACCTCCGGCTTTCGAGCCGATTGCAGATGCTACTCCTGCTTCGCCACCGCCTGCACCGCCCACTCCGCCTGCACAGAAGCGCGAAGCCGCCAAACCCAAAGTCAACAAAAAAGTAGTCACCTCCGACAAATCCGATACACCAAGTATCAACAAGGAAAAAGAAAAAAAAGCTGCCGAAGCCGCCGAAGCAAAGGCAGAAGCCGACAAAAAAGCCAAACAAAAAGCCGAAGAAGTCCGTAAAAAAGAAGCTGCCGAGCAGAAAAAACGCGATGCAGAAGTCGCTAAAGCCAAGGCAGCAGCCGAAGCCAAACGTAAAGCCGAAGAAGAGGCAAAACGCAAGGAAGAAGCCAAAAAGAAATTCGGATTTCCGGGCAGCAACAAAAGCAAAGGACAAGGTAACACCGACACGCCCGGCGACCAAGGCAAACCCGATGGCGACCCCAATGCGGAAAACCTCGAAGGTGAACGAAGCGGCAAAGGGCAAACAGGCATCGGCATTGACCTTGCCGGACGCACACCCACCAATCGCCCGATAGTAGAAGATAACAGTAATAAAGTCGGTAAAGTAAGTGTCTCTATATGCGTTAATCCTAAAGGTGAAGTTATCAGTGCCGAACAAAAGATTAATGATGGTCGCTCGACTACGCAGGATCCCGAACTTGTCCGACTTGCAGAAGAAAAAGCCTTGGAATTTAGCTTTAATGCTGATAGCGATGCTATCGAAAAACAATGTGGCTCCATACTTTTTACCTTTACCGTTGAGTAGGGAGACCATTATTTATTGAACTTGAACTTGCTTGCGCTTGAACTTTACTCAGACTCTTGACTACCTCTACACCCAATTGCCGATGTACCAACGTGTGGGCGCGGCAGCCATGAAAAAAGACCTGACCAACATCCTCGCACTCTGCGAAGCATTGGGTAATCCGCATCAACAATTTAAATCCATACACATTGCTGGAACGAATGGCAAAGGCTCTACCGCACACATTCTTTCTGCCATTTTGCAATCGGCAGGACATAAAACGGGGCTTTATACTTCGCCGCACTACCGCGATTTCAGAGAACGTATTAAGATAAACGGGCAGTATATTCCCCAACAGGCAGTCGTAGATTTTGTGGCACAATACAAAGCACTCTTTGACGATATACAACCTTCCTTTTTTGAGATAACAGTGGCTATGGCATTCGATTATTTTGCCAAGCAGAAAGTCGATATTGCTGTCATCGAAACCGGCTTGGGCGGACGGCTTGATTCTACCAATGTCCTCTCCCCTATCCTATCCGTCATCACGAATATCAGCTACGATCATCAGCAATTTCTTGGCGATACTTTGCCTGAAATCGCTACTGAAAAAGCAGGCATCATCAAGCCTAATACACCCGTCGTCATCAGTGAACGCCAAGCCGAAGTCGCGCATGTTTTTGAAGACATTGCTGCCGAGCGCAATGCACCAATCTATTTCGCTTCTGATTATTTTAATATTAAAGAAAAAAATATTTCATTAAAAGGAAATTATTATGAAATTTTTTATAAAAAAAATACTGATAATGAGCGATTTATGATACAAACTGACCTTTATGGAAATTATCAAAGCGAGAATTTGTGTGGTGTTTTATTTGTTGAGAAAATATTGGCGGAGGAAGGGCTAATTATGAATGAGGACACTAAATTCAAGGCATTAAAGCAAGTCAAAACCCTCAGCAATTTCATAGGCAGGTGGCAGAT
This sequence comes from uncultured Saprospiraceae bacterium, assembly GCA_938028705.1. Lineage (GTDB taxonomy): Bacteria > Bacteroidota > Bacteroidia > Chitinophagales > Saprospiraceae > JAHDEO01. The sequence goes on from CALIZI010000443.1 coordinate 2,999, forward strand.
AATCTCCGAAAAACCACTAACAGTCTGCGATAGCGGACATAATGCAGCGGGCATTCATCAGTTGGTCGAACAATTAGCTGCCCTACCCTATTCGCAGCTGCATATTGTTATCGGTATGGTGCGCGATAAAGACCATGAAAAGGTCATCGCACTAATGCCCAAAGATGCCATTTACTATATCGCCAAACCCAATATTCCGCGCGGTATGGATGCCGAATTATTATGCGAAAAATTTATATCGGCAGGCTTAGACGCACAGGCATATACAAGCGTAGCTACCGCCTTAGATACAGCACAAAAGCGGGCAGGTGAAGATGATGTGGTCTTTGTTGGTGGAAGTATTTTTGTGGTGGGAGAAGTGGTGTAAAAGTAGCGAGTGACGAGTAGCGAGTGACGCGAGTAGCGAGTTTTTTGTCGATAGAATAGGTGGTACTTGTCGAAAGTTTTTTGACGTTTTGTGGAAATGATGTAGCTTATTTGTAAGCCATTTATCATTAACCAAAAAACTATAATATGTTAATTCCCAACACCTTTTCACCAAGCGTACAAACCAATCGCAAACTAAGTAAAAGTAGAAGTAGTATCTATAGTAAAAAGGCAGATTTCTATCAATCTCATTCAAATCCTACAACCGAAGAACCTGCCGACCTCAAAGTATTAACCGAAGAAGAACGTACCACACTTCACAAACAATTAAGAAAGGAAGTCAGACGCAGGTATGTAGGTCATTTTGTGACGGCATTGGCGAGTTTGGTATTGGTCTTTTTTGTTATTAAATATTTTATGTTATAAACAAAAGAAAAAACAATGGAAAATTACAAATGTGAAATATGTGGTAAAAAACATGATATTTTCAGAGGAATAGAAAGCCCATTACCTGATTTATTGACAGATATACCAGAGGAAGAAAAAGAAAGTCGGGTAAATGAATTAAATGGATTATATATAATAGATAGGAAGTGGATTTTAGGAAAGGGATATATTTATATTGAAATGGAAGGCTTAGACGAACCAATTTTCTGTTGGCAAGTTTGGGTAACTATTTCACCGAAGGACTTTCAAGATAATTTTGAAAATTTGATGAATGGCCAAACAGTAGAATTAAGAGGTGTACTTCAAAGTAAACTTCCATTTTACAAAAAATCAAAAGGACTTGAATCAACACTAACAATCCAAGCATCAAATGAATTAGCAATTGAAGTATTGGTAATTGAAAAAAGTAAACTTAAAGAAGACCAATTAAAGCTAATTTCTGAAAGCAGGGTAATAGAAATTATGCAAATGATTTATCACCCTTCTGAAAGAAAAGAAAGGCAAAATTTTGAAGAACCTTTCGACAAAAGGTTTTTAGAAGAATTAAATAATGCAGAAGAAGAATATATAAAAAAGAAAAGAAATTTTGTAATTAACATTAGCAATGCAAATACGGTATTGTTTCAGATTGTAAGCAACAAAATACTTGAGACTAACAGAATAAAGAAAAGAGGGTTTGGGCTACATATATCCTTCGATGATTCATTTGAAGAAGGTATAGAAGAAATTGCAAAATTTAGGAGTAAAGAATATGCCAAAAATTTTGATTACCACAATTTAGGTAACATACCAACTTACCAAATAGATTTGGGTACAAACCGAAAACGTCTTGAAGAATTAGTAAAGAAAATAGTAGTTGACATTTATAAAGAAGATATAGAAATAATTGAAACAGACAATTTTGAAATATAAAAAAATAGTCACAAGTGACTATTGCATGTCTTTTCGATAAGGTCGAATTTAATAGATGTACATTCATTTAAATATTAAATAAATTAATTTAAAATGAAACATTTATTATACTGTCTATCTATTACTTGTCTCATATCCTGTGGTTTGGGAAAAACAATAGAAGACGCGACCACAAAAGCCGTCAACGCCATAGACGAAGCGATTAGCAACTTGTCATTTGAATCCCAAGAATGGCGCACCGTCCTTTCAGATGCACTCGACAAAATTCCTGATGAAATAAAAGAAATCATCGGCAATGATATGCAAAATTTAGTCAGCGAATCCATTGCCGTAGCAGGCGTAGAAGTCAGGTGCAATGTAGATTTTTTCAGAACCAGATTGAGACAGGATTTGGAGAATATTAAACGAAAAATATTAAAGCAACCTTTAGTAGAAAGAGATGCAGAAATCTGCCAGACTGTTCCCAATTTGATTGATATGAATCTATCTCCAAATGACAGAAATTCCATTACTTTCACCGGCTACGACTTACGCAATCCGGATGTCAAAATTTTCTTACGGTCTGGCTCACAAATGATAGACCATACTTCAAAATCAAGTACAAATTCCAACTATCAGCTCACTGTAAATTTAGGTGGCAATGGCGTACCGCTCAATTCGAATAGCAGCAAAATAATTTTAAAATATAAAAATAATACCCTTTCCGAGATTCCTGTCATTCAGGTGGCACCCGAAATTTGCGACAGTAAAGCCGTCAATACCAGTCCGAAAAAACACACCTTAGTTCCCACCAAAACCAGAGGCGATAGAGAATTTGACGGCAATGGTCCTCGAATTACTTGCTCTGTAAAACTTAAATTGAGCCAAGACAAGAAAAATTTACGGGCTGAAATGTATATGAAAGCCAAAGAAACCAAATCCGATTGGAGTACTGCCGAAAAAACAGAAACCATCACCTTATACAATGCTCCCAACAACTGGATAATAGAAAAAATAAGTACAAATCCCACCGGCAATCATAAAACCTATTTAGATGATGACCACGCGCTGGATACCTATAATATAGGCGAGGGTCCTGTCCAGCGTATGGTCTTTACTGGAGATTTGAACGGCGATGATATTGGAAGAACTCAGGTAGAAATTCTCTTTCGCCCGATTAGTTTGCAGCTAAGAGAAAATAAAGATTGTGTGGTTTCTCGTTTTACGCTCGCTACCGCAATTAAGGAAGGTAAGGTCAGCAACAAATTAAAAAATGATGTTTTTGACGCACAACCTGTTATGAGAACCGTTGTAGAACAATTGAATCAGTGATTCATTTATTTTTAATCGTTATACTTAACGTGGCGAAGCCACTACCATAATGAATGAATTTTGAGTGTTAGACTTTGGACAAAGGATATTGGGGAATTGGGAAATTAGGTAATCCCGATAACTATCGGATTGGCATCAAGCTAAGGCTTATGATGCCCCGATAGCTATCGGGATACCTAATACCAAATTTCCTAATTCCCCAATTTCCAAAGTCCAGTAAAAGCAAGGACAGGCAAAAAAAGAAACTTGAGTCGTTTCGGTCACATCTACATGAATAATTCAGATGATTGGTCATTAACAGAGAAAAAACAAGACCCCACTATGCCCTGTGCCATGCGAAAGACGAACTTCGTAATGATGGCTATGAGCCGAAGAATTGGGCAGGCTTTATTTTGATTGAGTGATTCATTTTTACCAAAAAAAAGGCTGCCCAATCGGGCAGCCTTTTTTTAATTAAATTATTTAATTTTTAATATTAAAAAATAATACAAAAATTAAATTGTATGATTAAATTCATTTAATTCACTACGGTTTGACGACAACAAGTTTCATCCCGTTAGTACGCCAATTATTCGTTTGCAATTGTACAAAGTAAATACCTGAAGCCAGTTGTTCGGTACTCATCTGATGTCTGGTAATCTTGTTGACCAATTCAATACTTCTTGTATCGACTGTTCTACCAAGTGCATCTACCAAGATAAGTTGAGCCTTGCCGCGTGCTTCAGTATCAATTTCTATCGTTACGTTATTGCTACCATATACGGGGTTCGGATATAGGCTGATGTCAGCATGGCTTTGGTCTTGACGCGGCGAACCCGTAGGCGTACATGGACTGTCACAGGCAGTAGATGTAAATCCAAGATTTTCACCAATCGTGATTTTACCGTCATCAGGATTATCCACAGGAGAATCGCTACCTGTACCGTATAAGATAGTCACTTTGTCAATACACTCTGTAAATGTCACCATGATACTTTCATCCTGGCCCGAAACAGCAGAATTAGCAGTAGCTTCGGCACAATTGCCAGTTACAGATACAGCACCATCCAAAGACATAATCGTTGGGAATATCTGCGTCTGGTCTGCACCAAGTGTTCCATAGATACATACAGCTTCCTGTTGTCTGGAACCTCCGTCTTTACGGTCCAAATCGGTGATGTCAAATACAACATTATCCGAAGCTGTGGATAAATTGTAACAAATCGCGACTTCGTCGTCCACATCATGTGGATTGGTGCGGATACCAATACCCGAACCATCCTCATGTGTACCGATAAGAATGCCGTCACCATCAATAATATTAATATCGTAAGTCTGACGACCTACATCATAAGAGCCCATCATATCGTGACCGGTCCAAGTATAACCTGCGGCTGCAAAATCAAGCGTTTCGTTATCGCAGTTTTCCAGATTTTCCAGACAGTCAGGAATATTATTGTTATTGGTGTCAATATTATCATTGAATCCGGGACATTGATCTACATCATTGCAGACAAAGTCTCCGTCATCATCACCAACTGGGCTTGAGCCTCCTGCAAGACAGTCATCATCACAGAAATCCGGTGTTCCGTCATTATCAGTATCCATATTATCATCGCCACCCGAACATATATCTACATCATCGCAAACACCATCACCGTCTTCGTCACCATTACCTGAACCGGCAGCCGTACAAGGTTCATCACAACCGCCTTTACATTGTTCTACAGTAAATATACTCGCACCTATGGTGATTTTTGAATAGGTGGGGTCATTGGTGGGTGACTGCGAACCTGTACCGTAAACTATCGTGATTTTATCAATACATTCTGTAAATTCTACTAAAATGCTCTCATCATCGTCCGAAATAGCGGAGTTGGTCGTACCTTCTCCACAGTTATCGGTGACAGCCACAGCACCATCCAAAGACATAACCGTTGGGAATATCTGCGTCTGGTCTGCACCAAGCGTACCATAAACACAGACTTTCTCTTGTTGTTTTGAATTGCTGTCTTTAAAATCCAAATCCGTAATATCAAATACGATATGACTTGATGATTTGGATAAATTGTAACAAACAATTAATTCGTCATCAACAGTCTGCGGATCGATACCGACCTGTAAACCTGCGCCATCAGCCTGAGAATCTACAAAAATATTATCATCATCTATAATGGTAATGTCAATATTGTCATTGCCCAATGCTACACTACCGGAGGTATCATCGTGTCCCCAAGCTGCACCACAATCGCCGTGGTCTATGTTGTAATCATAACAAATATCATCACAAGCATCAGGAATACCGTCACCGTCTCTGTCGGCATTGTCGTCACCGCCCGGACATACATCTACATCATCACAAACACCATCGCCATCCTCGTCACCATTACCACTACCGACAGTACAATCAGCCGGACAGTCACCCGGACAAACTTCCGAACTAAAGCCTGCACTTGCACCGATGATAATAGATGAGTAACTTGGGTCTGCCGTAGGCGAATCGCTGCCTGTACCATACTCAATCACTATTCTATCAATACAATCTGAGAAAGTTACTAAAGTACTTTCATCTTGACCATGATTAGAGTTGGTCGTTCCTTCGGCACAATTCCCACTGACATGTACACTACCATCTAAAGGAGTAATCACGGGTAAAATCTGCGTCATGTCATCTCCCAAGAAGCCATAAACACAAACCGCTTCCTGTTGTTTTGAATTACCGTCTTTTCTATCTAAATCAGTAATATCAAATACAACATTATCCGATATTTGTGAAAGATTGTAAGAAATCACGACTATATCATTCACATTATGTGGGTCAATTCCCACTTGTAAACCTGAACCATTCTCTTCTGTGTCTATCAAAATACCGTCATCATCTGCAATGCTGATGTCATAAATTTGACCGGTCATATTAAAAGAGCCTGATACATCATTCATCCCCCAATCATTGCCTGCATCGGTGAAGTCTAAATTATAATCTTCACAAGCCGATCCTGCTTCACAAGCCGATCCCGGAGAATTGTCTTTACAATATTTAAATCCGGTAACACCACCACCACATTCTAAATCTATAATCATTTGATATACACCACTGACATCTACATCAAAGACATTGAAGCTATTGACACCATAGGCGGGAATATCGAGAGCATTAATCAGATTACCATGTTCATCGTATAATTCGATGTCACTATCGCCACATTTCATATCCAGCAAATCAACGCTTTTGATGGTCATACTACAATCAAAATCAAATATCAATTTACCTTCCTTTTCATTGGGTACGCCACAATCGTAAGATATGATTAAGGCATTGCCTTGAAAGTCAGTATTATTGTTGCCACCGGCACCGATACCCGGTCCGCCGTATTGCTCATTTGGTGTACCCAAATCAAAATCGTTACTGGTCGGATTACCGGTATCAAAAAGCTGGGCGCAGCGGTGCGGATTACCTGTTGTAATGGTAAAGTCATTGTATTGGTCAAACATATCTGTACCCGGAGCCAGTTGATTACCGTTGTCATCAAAGTCAAAATCAATACGGTGACAGTCGTTGACAATCGTGAATACCTGTCCGCAGGATGCTATTCTGCCACATTCGTCTGTTACAGAATGGGTGTAGGTATAAGTCGTACCATCGCAGCCCGGATCGCCATTGATTTCAGGACCGCTGGTAGTCAATGTACCTGTACCTCCACAGCTAACTGTAAATTCAAGTGTTCCCGGTCTGATGTCTGATACACAAGCTACCGGACAGTCGTCGGGGCAGGTAATGACCGGCGGCTCTATATTTGCTTCAAAGGTAAATGTTTGGATACATGTAGCCACATTGCCGCAAGCATCTTCTGCCTGATAGGTTCTTATGACCTCAAAAGGTCCATCTTGAGGACAGAAACTGAAAGTAGCAGGGTCGGCACTGTCTCCTAAGTGGGTAATGATTATATCTGCATCTGCCGTACAATTATCCGTTGCACTGACCGATGTTATATCGGCAGCAGGTAAGACATCACCACAAGTCAAGACAACCGCAGGGTTCACCGGACAAGTAATGGCAGGAGCTGTCATATCCATTCCAAAAGTAAATGTTTGTGTGCATGTGTTTACATTGCCACAAGCATCCTCTGCCTGATAAGTTCTTATCACCTCAAAGGGTCCATCTCCCGGACAGAAACTGAAAGTAGCAGGATCGGCACTGTCTCCCAAGTGTGTAATGACTATATCCGCATCTGCCGTACAATTATCCGTTGCACTTACAAGTGTCATATCCGGATCAGGTAAGGCATCATTGCAAGTTAGAACGATTGCAGGACTTGCCGGACAAGTAATTGAAGGTGCTATCGTATCTGCCTCAAAAGTAAAGGTTTGTACACAGGTACCTTCATTGCCACAGGCATCTTCAATCGTGTAGGTTCTTGTGACCACCAAATCATCTCCCGAACAGAAACCTGTTGGTATATCACTATCCATTACATCCGTCACCATAAACATCGTCGTTGTATCGCAATTATCCGTTCCCGGCAACATCATTTCAGCCGCAGGTAAATCATCAATGCAAGTCAAGCCTACTACATCGGGCAGACAGACAGGTACGGGTGCTAATGTATCCGGTGCAAAAGTGAAGGTTTGCACACAGGTACCTTCATTGCCACAGGCATCTTCAATCGAATAAGTCCTTGTGACCACCAAACTAGCACCTGTACAGAAATCAGCGGGTAAGGCTTCATCATCCACATCCGTCACCATAAACATCGTCGTCGTATCGCAATTATCTGTTCCCGGCAACATCATTTCAGCCGCAGGTAAATCATCAATGCAAGTCAAGCCTACTACATCGGGCAGACAGACAGGTACGGGTGCTAATGTATCCGGTGCAAATGTGAAGGTTTGTATAGAATCTATAAATAAACCACAATCATCAGTGACACGATAAGTTCTTGTTACTACAAAAGGTCCGTCGGCTACACAAAAGCTAAATGTAGCCGGATCGGGGCTATCTCCCTCGTGCGTGACATCTCCCAAACCACAGCTATCAACGGCAGTCACAAGTGATATATCAGCATCAGGTATTGTATCATTACAAGTAAGTCCTGTAACGTCAGCCGGAAAATCAATAATAACAGGAGCTAATGTATCTGCTTCAAAAGTAAAGGTTTGTATAGAATCTATAAATGAATCACAAGCATCAGTGACACGATAAGTTCTTGTTACTACAAAAGGTCCATCGGCTGCACAAAAGCTAAACGTAGCCGGATCGGGGCTATCTCCCTCATGCGTGACATTTGCCAAACCACAGCTATCAACGGCAGTCACAAGTGTCACATCAGCGGCTGGTAAATCATCAATACAAGTCAGTCCTACAACATCAGCAGGGAAATCAATAATAACAGGTGCCAATGTATCCGCTTCAAAAGTAAAGGTTTGTATAGAATCTGTAAATGAACCACAAGCATCAGTGACACGATAAGTTCTTGTTACTACAAAAGGTCCGTCGGCTGCACAAAAGCTAAATGTAGCCGGATCGGGGCTATCTCCCTCGTGCGTGACATCTCCCAAACCACAGCTATCAACGGCAGTCACAAGTGTCACATCAGCCGCAGGTATCGTATCATTACAAGTAAGTCCTGTAACGTCAGCCGGAAAATCAATAATAACAGGTGCTAATGTATCTGCTTCAAAAGTAAAGGTTTGTATAGAATCTGTAAATGAATCACAAGCATCAGTAACACGATAAGTTCTTGTTACTACAAATGGTCCATCGGCTGCACAAAAACTAAATGTAGCCGGATCGGGGCTATCTCCTTCATGCGTGATGACGACATCTACTAAGGTACAACTATCAATGGCACTTACAAGCCCCGTATCGGGAGCAGGTATCGTATCATTACAAGCAAGTCCTGTGACATCAGCGGGAAAAGCGGTAATAACAGGTGGCTCAGATATGGCATTTGCTATTTGATAAAATTGTGTACACTCCGCTGTTCCGCCACACTCATCCGTTACGGTAAATACAACTGTATAGCTGTTACCGTTTGTTTCATCACATACATCATTTGTAGCATTCGGCACTATATCTCCCATTGAGATTGTTGTCATTGCATCACAAGATGATGTTACAGTAAGAAAAGCATCCGATGTAATTTCTGATAAACAACTGATTGGAATAGGACTCGTATCAGAAGAATTACAAGTAATATTCGGAGCGACCGGAGTCGCTGTTATGGTAGTAACGCAAGTCTCTATGACAATGCCAACACTTGTGCTATCACTTATAGTGAATGTAGTAGATACATCACCGCAGGCTATCGGGGTAAAGTCACTGCTAATAGAGATTACTCCACAATTTGAGCCAATAGGATTGATACTCCCTCCAATAGCTACAAATAATAGACTATCGCTAGCAATGGTATTAGCCGTATTACAAGGTATAGTAGGATTTACCGGACAGCTAATCCTTAAATCACAGTTAGTGTCATCAGCCGGGTCGCGCGGGTTGCGTCCGGCGTTGCATTCATCCTGATTATTAAGACCGCCACCGTCACAGTCTAACGTAGCCAGAGGATTTGTAGGGTCGGCTGCTAATACTGCACAAATATCTATATTATTGGCTATGGCATCTGCACATAGGTCATCCGAAGAGTCAAGCGGGTCAGTACCATCATCAGTTGCAGGGTTTCCGTCGGGGTCGCATTCTGTGGCATTATTAACGCCACCGCCGTCACAATCTAGTGTAGCCAGAGGATTTGTAGGGTCGGCTGCTAATACTGCACAAATATCTATATTATTGGCTATGGCATCTGCACATGGGTCGTCCGCAGGATTAAGCGGGTCAGTACCATCATCAGTTGCAGGGTTTCCATCGGGGTCACATTCTGTGGCATTATTAACGCCACCGCCGTCACAGTCCAAGTCACCAAATACCGCCAGATTATTACAAATGTCCTCGCTCGTCAAATTGGCAATATCACATGTTGCAGGACATGCAGGACAAGGACCGCCCATAACTTCTAATATTTGTCCGGTATCAGGATTAATAAAGCTGACAGTATAAGTAGCAGTATTATTTGCTGTTATATAGGCTGAAAATGTATATGTACCATCGCCAACATCTATTGTTGTACCGGAAGCAGGGGTAGTACCGTCTGCATTGACCAAACCGACATCACCAGTCTGAAGTATCCACGTTTGACCTGCGCCTAAGGGATCAGTGATGGTGATGGTTTCGGCGGCAAGTTCCAGTCCATTGATCAGGTTATTGTCCAGATCTATACCATTTACACAATTGCATGGGTCGTTGATAGTAGCCTCCGGGCAGCCCGCACAAGCCGCAGAACTCAAAGACAGGCTACCCGAACACGCCAATATCTCTGCATTGGTAATCTGTGTTGTAATCGGATTTGTAGTCGCATCAGGAGCGGCTGTGTAATCAATCGTGAGTATATCGCCATTTGCCATGCAGTTCAATGTAGCGGTTTGGCACATTGTATTCGGTGTACCATCGGTATTGCTAGACATCAAATTGATAGTGAATGCACCGCAAGCACCTGTATCATTCGCAGGGTTGGTGACTTGATAAACAGGGAAAACCGTGACCGGTCCCAGATTGAGTCCATTGGTAGAAGTAAGCCCATCACTCAATAAAATATCCGAGTCATCTACAGCGCAAACTGCATTATGAATAATATCGACAGCAATCGGGTCACAAGTTGTATTTTCCAGTGGAATATCATAACAAATTGTAAAGGCAACAGGGTCTATTGTTCCCGTAATACTGTTTATATCTGCGATGACTAAGTCTGTCGGATCTTGGTCGTAAGTCACACAAATGGTCTGTGTTGAAGCATTACAGGCATCCGCAGGTGTATCTACTGATGTAATAACAGGACAGTCATCAGGACAAGCAGGTGTTTCGATGGTAAATGTAGCTGTACAGCCATTACCTGTGGTAACGTCTATATCTATCGTTCCTGCCGCATCTCCCGATTGAGCGGTATAAACCGTACCATCCCAATTTGCAGCAGATGCTCCTCC
>CALIZI010000444.1 GCA_938028705.1 uncultured Saprospiraceae bacterium
CAGTCCTCACAATTATTTTCAATTAAACTGACATTATCAATATACACATCTGCCGAGTCGAGACCCAAGAAAAAATCAAGACCGACATTGGTGATAGTCGAGGCGGTCATGGCGAAAGTGTAGGTGAAGGTCTGCATCGTTGTGTTGAGGTTAATAGTTTCCGATAGATAAGCCGTAAATGGCGCAACAGGCAACCCTACTTTGACATCAACAATACGATTGGCGGTCGCACTCGCTTCAAAAGTAAGGGTATAACTTTCGCCTTGTACGAGTGTCATATTGTACTGACTGAAGCCGGCATCCCAAGGGGCGGTTCCGGTCGTCATGCCTGTCAGATTCGCCAGGCCATTTACGGAAGTTGGCGTACAGCCCCACCAAGTCCAATCCGCCACATCAGTATCGAAAGTGCCATTGCTGATGAGTTGGCAATTGTCGTTTTGAATAGGTGTACCTACACAATTGCAGTTACCGTCTTCTATATCGTTATTTGTATTGGGATTGCCGTCGTCGCATGATGTACCTGCGGGCGGGCAGGTGTTGGAGTCTATGCAGTTGCAATTTCCGTCATGTACATCGTTGGCGGTAATAGGGTCGCCGTCGTAACAAGACGTACCCGCGAGTGGGCAGGAAGTTCCGTTTGCCGTTGCAAAAAACGCCATTAAACGTATGTATGATGCCTGATAAGTGATAGAGGGTTCGCTGATTTCCCACGAATTTTGCGGGTAACCTTCATTATAATCCAGATAAGATTTTTGGGGCGGTTGATTTGCCGGAGGGGAGAGCGTAGCGACCGAAAATGCCTGATTCGGACCACCGGGAACGTAGCCGGGCGGCGGTCCGTCAGAGCTAAATACATTGTCGTATTGCGAATCATCGGCAAACCAATTGTGGTATATTTCATTGGTACAATTGTCGCCGCCTAAATTGTACATATTGGTGAGATACGTAATGCCTTGTGGGTTGACACCATGCAGATAATGGGCTGATTCGCTTCCCCGCTGGTCGTAAGCAGCATTGTCGGAAGGGTTCACATTATATTTTATCAAAAGCTGATTGAGGATACCGACAGCCGACATTTCGCGGTTGCTGCCCCAATAAAATCCGGGCAGGAAAGCACGGTATAAATCGGCATTGCTATCAAAACCGTATAAACCACTTACATTGCCATTTACACTGGCTTGAATGGCATTAGTAATTAAATTTGCGGTGTTATTGTCCGCATTCGGAAGGCTGGTATAGGTTAGTAGCGCATCATTTAATTCAATTTTGTAATGATCCCAAAACGCATTATTGATTTGCAGGTCAGCATCGGTGATATTATTGCTAACATATTGATTATAAGTATTATTACTTGTCAATTCAAATAAATAAACGGCTGCGGCGAGTGCGTATTCACGTTGTAAAGCAACCGTCCAGTCGGCATCGCCTGCTTTGATGTTGGGTTCGGTATCTTGGTCATCACAAAGGGTTTCGAGTTGGTTGGTATTGAGAGCGGGTAGCACGTAACTCCATGACATTTCAGCACGGTTGCGGAGGTCTTGTGCAAAGCTATTCATGGAAGGAAAATCATCATAGACCGTTGCAGCATGGGCAAACATTCCGGCTACCGCAATGGAAGCCGCAGTGCAAGTAGATCCGTAATATCGCGGGTCGATATTGACATCGGGCGGTATTTGGACATTATCGCTGTAACTGATACTACCCATTTTGATGTGGGTAGAGCCATCGGTATTATTCATTTTCATGAGCCAATCCAGTTCCCATTTTAGTTCATCTAACAGATCGGGAATGCCATTGCCGGATTCGGGAATATTCCAATCATCGCTAAAAACAGATGGATTTTCGCGGTATGCCCACAGCAAATCATGTACGGGGCGATTGGCGAAAGTGACATATTTATTAAAATCACCTGCATCAAACCAACCGCCACTCAAGTCTTTTTCGGTGCTTGCATCATTGGGTGTGAGATAGAAACGGCAATTGCTGTCTTGCTGCTGAAATGCCGCGCCGTTGTAAGTCCAATTGCCTTCTGCATAAGGCGCGACCTTTGCGATACCGCAGCGATTGTAGTAGAACATGCGTCCGGCGGCTTTTAGGGCATTGTTATACACATCGTCATTGATTTCAAACTCATAAGAACGCACATTATTCGTGACATCATATACATAATACGTGCCGGGTGCAGTGACCGTAGAAAAATCGAACCACCAGCCTCTATCACCTGATAATGAGGCGGTTGCGCCACCATTCCATGCTTGCGGACTGCCGGAGAAAACGATATTACCGTTTGTAAATTCGCGGACTTCATAGGTGCTACCGGGCGTGAAGGAGTCGCTGGCATTATAGCCCGTTTGCGGGTCGGTGATGACGGCTGTTTTCGCCGCATTTGCAGGATAGCCGAATTGGTCTATCTTGATGAAATTACTTTCGGGAATATTGGGTTGGGCATAGATGGTGAGCATCGCTACGCATAGGCATAGCATCATTACTGTTTTCTTCATAAGTAACTAATTATTTATTCCGTTTTACCAAAAACGAAATAGCCGATAAATGATTTATTTATGGAATGACTTAGAGAAAGGACATCTGCAAATTAAGGGATTTTTTGGGGAGGTGCAAGTTTTATTATAAGGGGTCGCATCACACTGCCCCCGGATATTCTGTTACATTTTACTTCAGTTTTTGCATCAGTTCTTCTATTTTTTCTAAAAGCCAGCGTTTGTCACAGTTGACTTTTTGGGTATTTAATTCTTTTTTGATGTCTTCTAATTTTGCTTTTTTAGTATTGACTTTATCACGAAAACTGTAAATTTTAATAAGGATTTTGATAAAGTTGACATAGCGTTTTTTAGTTTTAGTGGGTAATACTTTATTATCATTAAAATACCTTTGGGCGGAGCGAAAAGCCTGCATAGTATGATTATAATCTGTTTCTTTCTCATATAAGCACTTGATGATCATTATACGAGTGTTAATGTCGTAAGTTTTGTCAATCTTATCAACCTGAACGAACTTATCGTGTGCAGTCTCATAGTTTTTTTGGTAAAAGGCAACCACGCCAAGATTAAAATGACAAACACTGTCTCTAACCGACTTCCTGAGATATGAACGATACCGTTCAATGGCTTCTTTCGCCCAAGTAAATTCTTCTACACGACAAGCTGCCGTGACAATATTTTTGAGGTCACTTCGGGAAATAAAACCATTGTCAATCAGTATTTTTTTGGCATCCATTATCTTATACAAGTTAAATACATTTTTAATGTACTCCAATGCTACGGAAGCAATCTTAGTAGCACAGTGATTCACAGCCGTAATATAAAAACCCTTTAGCATAGATGTAGGTACTAGCGGTTCGTATTGTTCCAGCAAATTCAATAAATTAAAATAAGCCTCGTCTGATTTTGTTTCCGTTAAAGCGACACTGGCACGATAAAGAATAATTAGCGGGTGTTCGGCATATTGCGGCAAATCTAATAATGCAGTCATAGCCGTCATTGAACTAAGGTCATATTCCTTTTTGCCGAAAATGTGCGGCATGGTGAGTGCCGTAAGTTGTAACTCCAGTTTATTCAACAAATAATTCATATCCAAGCTGTGAATCAAATCGGGTAAATTATCTTTTTTCATCAACTGATCGCTTTGATGTAAATAATCAAAAGTAACCTGTTCCACCTTAGATCGATGTGCGTAGTAGGCGGTATCTTTCTCCTTTTGCTGTGCCAGTTCTTCTTCATGTTTTTTAAGATGCTTGTTGAGTAGCCGATGCTGCCTGCGTTTTAATAAGGTATCGTATAAAGGTTCACATCTGTATGATTTGTTTTCTTTAACAGCCTGCATCGCTAAAAATTGCTCTGCCAAACCCGTTAAATTATTCATTTTGACATTGAGCAAACTACGCTGATTTTTGTTTAATACCTTTTCAGGTGGTGGCTTATCTATAAATGTCTTTTCGTAAACACTACTTCGCTCACTCTCACCAAATTCTTTTCCATTCAAAGCATATTTTTTTAATGCTTCCAATAATTTGCCAATACTTTCATCTTTATTAAAACAAGGGCAGGATACAAAATGTATAAAGTCTTCTATTTCTTTTTTAGAAAAAGTATTTAAAAGTTCGATACATAAAAAAGGTCGGTTTTTCATATTTTATTTTATTTTTTTTCAATATAAAACATTGTTTATTAAAACTTAACAAAAAAATAAAATAACAATGTGTATTATTTAATCATATTAATGTCAATACTTATAAAAAAATAAGCCTATACATTTGTAACACGATGAAAGGATATTGATTACAAGAATAGTGAAGAAGTACCTTTTTGAACTTGACTTCAGCATCAGTAACTTTCAGTGTTTTATTTTAATTTTTATAAACATAAAAAATTGATTACTAATATTTTACAAAAATAAATTTATTTATCGAAAGATAATAAAGTACAAATATATCAAAAAACATGCTTTTATATTTGTAAACGTTATAGAAATTTCTACCATATCTAAAATTATTCAAATATAAAACTATTAAATCATGAAAACTTTAATTCAAACTTTATTTTTTTGCCTGATGTTTACCCAAATCAGTGCTCAATGCCAAGAACAAGACTACATCGCCTTACGCGCCCTCTATCTTAGTACTGGTGGAGATAGCTGGACAGATAACACAGGCTGGCTTACTGAAGCGGAGTTTATAACAAATCCCACTATGCCCGCAGGCACAAATGTAGGTACATGGTATGGTGTGACAACTAATGTGGATGGCTGTGTGATTTGTATTGATATGGATGGAAATGATAATTGTGTTATCAACTTTGGCAGTGGTAATAATCTAAGTGGCAGTATTCCACCGGAATTGGTAGATTTAGATAATCTCACATATTTACTGTTAGGATACAATAACCTAAGTGGCAGCATTCCACCGGAAATTGGAAATTCAAATAGTTTGACAGAGTTGAATTTGTCCTCGAATCTACTAAGCGGCAATATTCCTGCGGAATTAGGGAATTTAAGTAATTTGACAGAGTTGTGGTTAAGCTCCAATGACCTAATTGGCAGTATTCCCGTGGAATTAGGGAATTTAAGTAATTTGACAGGGTTGAGGTTGAACAGCAATGACCTAACTGGCAGTATTCCCGCGGAATTAGGAAATTTAAGTAATTTGATAAGGTTGAGGTTGAGAAACAACGACCTAATTGGCAGTATTCCCGCAGAGTTAGGGAATTTAAGTAATTTGACAGAGTTGAGTTTGTTCAATAATAACCTAAGTGGCAGTATTCCCGCAGAGTTAGGGAATTTAAGTAATTTGACAGAGTTGAGTTTGTACTATAATAATCTAAGTGGCAGTATTCCCGCAGAGTTAGGGAATTTAAGTAATTTGACAGGGTTGAGGTTGAACAGCAACGACCTAACTGGCAGTATTCCCGCGGAATTAGGGAATTTAAATAATTTGACATATTTGTGGTTGTATAGTAATAACCTAAGTGGATGTTATGATGCTAATTTATTGGTTTTATGCAGTCAACTTATTCATTTCGGTTCTAGCGGCAATGCTGACATCTCCAACGGCAATAACTTCGATGCCCCATGGGAAGCTTTCTGCGCTATCGGTGTAAATGCTTGTGATATTTCAAATGTGGTACTTCCCGGTAATTTCGACAACAACGCTATTGTAGAAGGAAAAGATTTACTGTATTGGGGGCTAGCTTATGGCTATACCGGACCTCCCCGTGATAGTGCAACAACTGACTGGATACCACAATATAATATTAAGGATTGGAATGACTCTATAGATGGTGTCAATAGCAAACATCAGGACGCTAATGGAGACGGTATTGTTGATATGCTTGATTTAGAGATATTAGAAGACAACTATGGTGAAAATTATGGTAAAAACTATGGTGGTAAAAATTATGGTATTAATTCCTTAAAGTATCCCGCTACTAATGCCATGTTTGTGATAAAAGAACTTGTGGTAGATACTATAACGGACATAATTACCTTTGAGTTACATATAGCATCCGATGTGCCTATCATCAAACATGGTATAAGTACTAAAATAGACCTTAGTGGTATCAAAAATATATATAAGGTTCAAGTAGATACTAGCGACTCATCACTTCATCCTGATGTTTATATTGATATAAACAATGGAGACAATATAATAGATATTGCCCTTACCCGAACAGATAGGATTGACCAAATCATTGATGGTCCTGTAGTTTCTTTGGTCGTAATAACCAAAGATATACAAAGCGGTATTACTATATCTGTAAATGACGGTTATGCAATGTCAGCTAACGATTATGGAATGTTAGCCAAGAGTTATGGAATG
The DNA here is from genome assembly GCA_938028705.1 of uncultured Saprospiraceae bacterium. Taxonomy (GTDB): domain Bacteria; phylum Bacteroidota; class Bacteroidia; order Chitinophagales; family Saprospiraceae; genus JAHDEO01. The sequence goes on from CALIZI010000444.1 coordinate 6,332, forward strand.
CCAGATACGGGTGTGCTTACTTCAATCGGTGGTTGTACCGCTCATGTTGGTCTATCTGAGTTTGTCTCTTTGGGCGTTAATGATGCTTATTGTGATGAAATGGGTTCGGCAAGAATTTACATGGCAGATACAACTAATTTCAGTTGGCTGTGGAGTACAGGGGAAATAAATACAACATCAATTGAAGGTTTAGATATAGGCAGTTATAGCGTGGTGGTAAGTGACGGTATAGGTACGATGACGATTGATTTTGATATAGGCTGGGCATTGCCGCCCATAGATATAGATTTACACGTCTGGCTTGAAGGGGCTTACAATCCTGATGATGAAGAAATGAGCACAACCCTCAGCGAACTAGGATTATTACCCACAGAACAACCATACCACATAGCTCCTTGGAATTACACAGGCGCAGACTGGACAGATGCGGACTCCACAAGCAATGAGACGGACTGGGTATTGGTTTCGTTTCGCACTGATACTCACAAAAATACAGAGGTAGGTATGGCAGCAGGTTTATTACAGAAAGACGGTAGTATCACATTTCCCGATAGATGTATTTTGGACTCTACGATAACAAGCCCGCTTTATATTGTGGTCGAGCATCGCAATCATATCGGTGTGATGACACCCACTCCCGTTGATATTGTCAATGGCACATTGACGCATGATTTTCGTGCTGCGGACAGTTATGATGGCGAAGGTACAGGTTCCGGTCAAAAGCAATTGCCGACAGGTGAATGGGGCATGTTTGCAGGTGATGCCGACCAATCTGATTTTCCAAGTTATGATATATCGGGTTCAGATAAAACTATGTGGGTATCCAATAACGGTAAGTTTAATTATTATATATCATCTGATTTCAATCTGGACGGCGGTGTCGATGGAGCAGATAAGATATTTTGGTTTGAAAATAATGGTATTTCCTCAAGAGTTCCCAGATAGAAAGAAGAAGCATGAAGTATTTTATGCTAATCAATGTGCCTTAACTCCGGCACATTTTATTCTCCCTGTAATAGCACACACATAAGCGTATAGTACACTACATTCCGAATAGTCTGACGAGACTATCTGGTATCGCTATGTCTTTTTTGAAACAATTATAAGAATGAACGCACACGACATTGTCATAGTCACTTCAAGGTACAACAGAGCGCACATTTTATTTACTCATGTTTGTTACCACAGTAAGTCACGAAATCAAAGACGTGTTCAATCATTCATTTTTTAACAATTAATTCAACAATTTTAAAACATTTTTTATGAAAACTTTAAAAGTAAAAAGCATTTTATTTAGCCTGTTGACTATGATGGCAGTTGCTGTCTTTATGACTTCTTGCGAGCAAGAGGCAATTCAAATTGGAGATTCTTTAGAGTCCACTATACCATTAGATAATATCAGAGTTGAAAACAACGATGGTATTCTAAAATTTGAAGGTGGCGAAAAGTTTTTTGATGAATTTGAGCAACTCAATAATGCTACAACAGAAGAGCTTATAACATTCACCGATGCGCTGGGATTTAAGTCTTACTTATCGGCGGTAAACGATGCCCATGCTGAATTAGAAACCGTTTCAACTCCCGAAGAAATGGCAGCTTTCGAAAACACCTATAGTCATCTTTTCACGTTTGAAAATGATCAAATCACGGAAAAAATAGAAAACTTGGCTTACGCTGCTATTACAACTGTTGATGGTTTTGTACTGATTGGAAACTATGCTATGAAAGTTGAGACAGACAGGGTTATTGAAGAACTGACCGGCGATTTGAAAAGACTCCGAAAACTAGATCCTCTAAGTGACCTTAGCAAAATGCCTAATATCAATATACTTCATACTAATGTTATGAACAAAAATGCATGTCCCAATTCGAACACTACATATAGAGAAACTTCTGACAGAAGAGTAGATTTTTCTATCCGTATCTCTAATGCCACTTGTGGTTGTGGAATATATAGAACAATTTACACAATTAAGGCAGAAGGCTACAAGAAACCTCGCCGTAAATGGAAATCATATAAAACCCATTTATTGTTCCGGTGTGTTAATTTTACGGTAGAAGTCAATGGCACAATGTATTCAGTATCTGGTATATCCAAAGACCAAGACAATGTAAAGGAGATAGTACGTTCTGGTTACATAAGTCCTACTTTTTTATATCCCCCAATCTACCGTCTTAATAAAGTACGGGGTAAAGCCACTTCGAGAGGAATTGGCCATAGATGGGCAGTCATCTGCTGTGGCTATAATAGTGAGGATTGTTACTCCACAACAGCTAACGACTGTTACTAATTAATCTAATTGAGGTATGAGCATTTCGGTAGCAAGATAGGCTCATATTCTTTGAAAATCAAAAACAGGACATCCCAACCCCGGATGTCCTGTTCCATTTCACTTCACTTCTTGCATGAGTTCTGTTATTTTTTCTTCGAGCCATTTGCGTTCTACGATAGGACTAGTGTTGATGAGTTTATCTTGGAGATTTTGAAGATTGGTTTGGGTAACGTGAGTATCGTCGGGATACATTAGTCTTCTTTTTCGATTAAAAATACTTCCGAAGATACTGACAAAATGAGTGTATTGGTCGCGGATATTTTGGGCAATTTCTCTACTTGGGCGGTTGACATAATGGCGGATATTTTCCAATTCATTTAATATTGCATAACCACCATCCGGTAAAAGTCCCCAATCGCCCGAATCATAATGTATTTTAATTTTAAGAATTTTTATATCCAAAAAGTACGCAAAATCTTTCGGCACTTCTTGTATAGGCAGGTAGTTTATAGCTTCCTTAAATTGTCGGTTATGATAGGCTAATAAAGCATTACAAAAGCTAGTGACATAGTCTTTTACTTCCGGTCTTAGTGTGGATTGGTATTCGTTGATAAAATTTGCGGTCCATTCCCTTTTTCCTTCTAACAGTAAAGCATTTCGGACGATATGTACAAAGTAAAATTCGGAAAAAAACATATTTTTTACCCAACATTTCGATGTCAATCCCTTTTCATAAATCTCATGTTTTTCGGGGATGAATTCCGGATTTCGGTTTTTTATCATCCGGGTACAAAAGTTTATCATAAAACTGAAAAACTGTCTGATTTCTCCCGTTTCAAAACAGTCTAAATTTTTGAATAAAAATGTTTTCAGTTCCTTGTAATCTTCCGGTCGTTGGTTGGTCAGTAATTTCAACAACTTGTAATACAGACCAATATTTATTTGTTCGTTATCAGAATGTCTCACAAGATGTGCTATCGTATCTGTGCCGAGTGGGTAATCCAATTGAGTATCCAAAATTTTCTCTAAGTTTACCGCAGCACATTGATACCTCAATAAGTTGCTTAAGCTGTATGCCCACAGTGTATCTAATACTTCCTGAATAGACTTGCCTATGGCATCGGTATCGCGATTACGCAGAATGATATTAAGATAAAATTCTATCTCCGCAAGCTTGAAGGCTCGTTCGCAATAAAGGACATCACGATAAGATAAATTGTTGATTCTCTTTTTAGTTTGTTTGATAACAGGGGCAATATCATCGTGCATACCTCTGATAAGAAGTGCCTCCATTAGCTGTTGATTCGTCAATATATCATCACTTTTCACCTTTTTCCATATCAAGTAATCTTTTAACTGCACGGTGAGTTTGTGTATCAATTGTCCGAGTTTTTTCTCATGATCGGCTTGTATGTCTTTTGCATTGGCATTGCGTGGCAATGCACCTATATATTTGAGCATATCCAGATGTGATATAGGCTTGACCCTATCCCGCCTTGTTGCTTCCTTGACACCTTCATACAATTTGATGACCCCTTTAGAGTTATTGTGAATAGGAGAACGCAACCATTTACCTAGCTCCATGCGTTCACTTTTATTTAATGTATGAAATAATTTGAGTAATTTCATTGGGTATTTGCCATTTTTATAAAATATTTTAAAACATAAAATATTTTTATTTTATCAAAAATAAATCAATAACTATCAGTATTTTAAAATAATTTTGAAGAATTTAATTGAGTTTATCGGTACAAAATTAACAAAAAAACAATAAAAAGACTTAAATTAATTACTTAATTAACTCATATAAACGTTCTTATCTTTGCAATGTCATTTAAATGAAACCTCACTAAAAACTTATAAAATCATACATGTATTTATACACTTTATTTTTTTAATCAAATTAATGGCTACCCGTCTAATACCGGACACTTTGATAATCAGTGAGTTACAAACATATTGAAATTCAAGTGCTTGTAATAGCTATGAACTGGTAGTCAAATTAACACTTTATTTATTATGAAAACTTTAAAAATCTTTATCCTTTTAACAGGGCTATTTGCATTAATTCAGACTAATTCGAAGGCTCAATTAGTTGGAGCAGCCACATATTCACAGCCTATTGATGTAGAAGTATATATGGCTTTACCAATGTCCGGTAACTTTGGTGTTGCATATTCAACAGATGCAATGGGAAGAGCCGAAACTACAGTAACTCTAACTAGTAATATACTGACAGAACTCGCAATAAGAATCTATGATGGAAATACTGTTTTAGAGGAATATAGAAGCGGAAACGTTACGCTATCTCATACATTCGATATTACTTTTGATTATGGTTATCGACCAAATGCTTTATTATTTATAGAGTGTGGTTACATTAGTAACGGCAATTATATCCCTGACAGTGGCTGTATAGTAGTCGTTGAGCCGCGATAGCCGACAAAATATTGTCCTAACTACTACAAAGGCACCCCTGATACAAAGAAGTGATACTTGTACAAAGCCCTAAATTCAGCGAGTCATTCACACAGATTTTTCACGACACTTTATTCGGGCTTATTTGAACTTGGCGTTAGCAGCAACGTAGGGTAATAGGCTGACTATGTTTAGTAAATAAAGTGTCGTTATAAGGCGGAACATTCCGCAGGGAGTGTTCCCGCCTTTTCGATGACTTTTCACAGATAAACACCACAAAAACAATATAAAATACATTAACCCTAACTCCTTAATCACTATGAAGTAAGGTCGGCAGTTTTGCCCCGCACTGTTTGCCTTTTTCTCAAAAAAACATAACGACAAACGACATTCTACGACAAGTCCTGCTCCGGACAGGCATCTACATTGTTTTTAGCTGACACTGATTTGAAGCTGTCTCTGTATAGGATAGTATGATGATTATGTGTAATTACATTTATTTTAATTTTATAATTATTATTTAACTATTTTAAAATATTTTACTTATGAAAACTTTAAAAGTAAAAAGCATTTTATTTAGCCTGTTGGCTATGATGGCGGTTGCTGTCTTTTTGACTTCTTGTGAGCAAGAGGAAATTATTACTAATACAGTTGTCTCAACAGAAGATGTGTTGCTACAAACCGGCGATTTTATTGAAGAAAATGTTTCTTATGAAGAATTTTTGGAAATGGATAAAAATTCAGAATCATACACTCTTGAGTTTGAAAAAGGAGAAAGTTTATCTACGGAATTGAACTCTAATAATAAAAATAATATCTGTACAGTTTGTAATCCCAGCATCTACAATATTTCTGTTTATAATTTAGGTGGAAATAACAGAGGTTTCGGTGTTAGTGGTGGACGTAATCATCCATGTAGCTACGAACTCGTCTGGGGACCAACTCCCGAATACACTGTTAATTGGGCTTCAGTACCTTTTGCACATATTACCTTTCCAGGACCCGGAACTTACGATGTTTGGGTAAACTTAGTATCTGGTACTGGCAATTCAGCCTGTATTATTGCCGAGTATGTTACTGTTAGTATCTAATAGTCATTTAAATCGATGTGTCTTTGTGGCATTTTTCATTTATCTGTAAAAAGGTTCGGTCTCAATTAAAATTGAGACCGAACCTTCTCTTGCTTGCCCTAAATTTTTTAGGTATCCAAGACATCCATATTGTTTATGAAAATCTGTTTTTCCAAGTGAGAGTTCAATCTTATCGAACCTGCACTAAATATATTCTTTACGAAATCCCAACCCCAGATGTCCTGTTCCATACCAAGCACATCACTCCAACTCAAACTCCCCCTTCAAAGTCTCTGCCGAACTCCCACCGACCATCACATCAAAAGCACCGGGTTCGACGACAAACTTGCCGCGATTATTATAAAAACCCAATTCCTTATCGGTCAGCATAAATTGTATGGTTTGGCTTTCGCCGGATTTCAGCATGATTTTTTCAAAACCTTTTAGCTCCTGTACGGGTCGCGTTACGCTGGCTACGCGGTCGCGGATGTATAACTGCACGACTTCTTCGCCGTCTGTTTTACCTGTATTTTTTACATTGACACTTACATTGACGATATTTCCTTTTTTGTTGATATTCAGGTCATTATACTTAAAAGTAGTATAACTCAAACCATAACCGAAAGGATACAAAGGCGCATTAGTTTGGTCGGTATAATGCGACCAAAAGACCACATCCTGCGGTCCGGGTCGTCCGGTATTTTTATAATTATAATAAATCGGAACCTGTCCTACGTCGCACGGAAAAGTCATGGGTAATTTGCCACTTGGATTGTAATCGCCATATAAGACCTGCGCTATCGCATTGCCGCTTTCTATACCCAAATGCCATGTTTCGACAATTGCCGGAACGTTCTCTGCCGCCCACGGAATCGCCAAGGGACGACCATTCATCAGCACCAAAACGATGTTCGGATTTGCTGCATGTACGGCTTCCAAAAGTTGTTGTTGCAAGCCCGGCAAACCAATATTGGCACGACTGCGTCCTTCGCCCGATTGCATCCCGTGTTCACCCAATACCATGACGACGACATCCGCTTTTTTTGCAGCAGCTACCGCCGCATCTATGCCTTTATCATCTGTGGTATTCAGCTTGACGTGTGCATGAAAATAGGTATCTTCCGTTACCAAATTCACACCTTTTTCGTGCGTCAATTTATTCTTTTTATAGGCTTGCATGCCTTCCAAAACAGAGACTGCAATATTATTTTCAGCAGCCAATCGCCAATTGCCAAGCGGACTCGTTTTATCATCTGCGAGCGGACCAATTAAAGCGATTTTTTGTCGTTTTTTAGCAAGCGGCAAAGTGTTCTTTTCATTCTTCAACAAGACAATGGATTTCTTGGCGATGTCCAATGCAGCGGCTTTGTGTTCGGGTGCATAAATGAGTTTTTTCTCACGTACTTCATCGCAATATTTGTACGGGTCATCAAACAAACCTAATTTATATTTGACCCGCAAAATACGTCTTACTGCATCGTCAATTTTAGCTTCGTCAACTTTGCCTTCTTCTACAAGTTTTTCTAAATGAGCGATATACAAATACGATTGCATGTCCATGTCAGAACCTGCATTAGCGGCAATTTCGGTAGCATGAACACCATCGGCAGCGAAGCCATGCGGTATCATTTCCGTAATTGAACCCCAATCGGAAACAATAAATCCATCAAATCCCCATTCACCTTTGAGCAAATCTCTTTGCAAAAATTCATCACCGGTAGCAGGTATGCCGTTGAGTTCGTTAAAGGAATTCATAAAGGTCAATACCCCTGCATCTTTGGCAGCTTTGAAAGGTGGAAGTACGACATTATATAAGGTCGAAATTCCAACATCGGCAGTATTATAATCTTTACCCGATTCAGCAAAACCATAAGCAGCAAAGTGCTTGGCACAAGCTGCAATCGTATTGTCAGCAGTCAGGTCATCGCCTTGAAAACCGCGTACCCGCGCTTCGGCGATGCGACTTCCTAAATACGGGTCTTCTCCCGCACCTTCCATCACGCGCCCCCAACGCGCATCACGCGAGATGTCCACCATTGGCGCAAAAGTCCAATTCAGTCCTTCGGCAGCCGCTTCGGTGGCAGCAACACGCGCCGATTTTTCGATGGCTTCCAAATCCCAACTTGCCGCCTCCGCAAGCGGTATCGGTGACACCGTTTTATGTCCATGTATGACATCAAATCCAAATATCAACGGAATCCCCAAACGTGAATTTTCTACCGCCAGTTTCTGCATTTCACGGACTTGTTTTGCACCACGCACATTGAGCATAGAACCGACTTGCCCTGTTTTGATGTGTTCGTAACGCATCTTATTTTCACCTTCTGCCGGTGCCGGACCTGTGACATCAAAAAAGCTGGAATACTGATTCATCTGACCGACTTTTTCTTGTAAAGTCATTTCAGATAAAAGCGCATCAATTTTTGCTTCAATGGTTTTGTCTTGGGCATTGGTCATTGTGTTTATGAGTAAAACTATTAGTAATATATTAATATATTTCATTTTTTAATTTAATTTACTATAGAAAAATTTGATAATTAGAAAAAAGGTAGTCTTTTAGATGTAATGCTAATTCATGGCGACTTGCCTTGCATTTTCAAAATGCAAGGCAAGTTTGAGCATTACATTTATAGCACTACCAGAAAAAATTTGAACTACTGGTTTAATTCGTAATTCATTGGTAATTAAAAATTACAGTAAGTTGTTGATTATTAATTAGTTAAAAAACGAATAACGAGTCAACGAATAACGGGTTACGGCACGACTACTCACTCCTATCCCAAATCTCCGCTTCCCAAGTTGCCACATTACGCTCTGTTTGGGAAAATCCGACACCGACCAGATAAATCGTTTTTTCCACATTCATATAAGATTGTATATATTCCCTTTCTTTAATTTGTTCGATGGCATTTTCGGCGGGTTTGTCCAGTTTAAATTCCATCAGATAAAGAAATTTCGGAGTTTGTACACTCAAATCCAATCGCCCTTTATGCTTGGTGACTTCCGATTGTACGTCCAAACTCAAAAAAGTCATGATGAGGTAAATTATCGTATGAAAATAGCCTTCCCACATCTTAAAGGACGCTTCTTCTGATTTATTTGGAGGATGCAAATGATAGGAAATATCAGCAAGTAATACCTTCAATTGAAGTATAAATGCTTCCAAATTTCCCTCTTCAAGTCCTTCCTGCATCCTGATTAGTGCATTGCCGACAGTGCCTTGTTGTTTGTAGGTAAATGCCTGTAATAAGTGGTGTGTAAAAGAATGATGCACTTCAATATTGGGATAACCCAAAAAATAATTTGTTCGGTAGCCACGTTGTTCCACCCGCTTGACGGTCAGGTAGCCCGTTTGAAAAAGTAAACCGGACATTTCAAGGTCTTCGAGTGAAAATTTGTCAAAAAAATCAATATTTACTTTTGTTTCTTCCAATTCTTGCGGGTGAATCCCCCGGTCTCTTATTGTCTCTACCAAAAAGGTGGGCGTACCGGTAGCAAACCAATAATTACTGAATCGAAATTCATCAAAAAAATTAAGAATAGAAAAAGGATTGTATAATTTCGTTACTCCGTCATAAGAGTAACCATTATACCAATATTTTACATCCTCAAGTAGCTTATCTTCGGATATTTGATAATGTGTAGCAGCCAACTCAATACGGTCACTAAAATATGTAGATAGTTCTTTATGAGTAATCCCCAACAAATCAGTACTCCGCTTTCTCATGCTCAAATCCTGCAAATTATTCAAATCCGAAAAGAGGCTTACTTTACTGAATTTGGAGACGCCTGTAATGAATAAAAAACGCAGATGATGTTGTGAATCTAAACCTTTTAGAGGAGAAAAAAACTCGCGCAAGACAGCCCGATTTTCTTTAGCTTTCTCTGGCTCAGTCAGAAAATCAACGATAGGTTTGTCATATTCATCTATCAGAACAACAACCGAATTATGCTTTTTTGAAATTTGTTTGACTAAAGCCCTAAATTGATTGCCAATGGACGCATTTGGCAGTTTTACACCAAACTCCTGGCTATACTCCTCAAGGTCGCCACGAATCATTTTTTCTAATTCATCACGCCCATACTCATGCCCGTAATCGGCAAAATTAAATTGCAAAATAGGATGTTTTTTCCAATTATAATCTGTCTGTTCGGCGATATAAAGCCCCTTGAATAGTTCTTTTTCTCCATCAAAAATATAGCGTAAAGTCGTGAGCAACAAAGACTTACCAAATCGACGCGGACGCGATAGGAAATACAATTTTCCCTGATCAATCAAATCATAAATCTGTCGCGTCTTATCTACGTACAGATAGCCGTATTCGATGATTTCTTTAAAATTTTGTAGCCCTATCGGTAATTTTTTCATGCTTGGTATTATATTGGACTTTGGATATTGGGGAATTAGGAAATTAGGAATTCCGTAAAATTTTGTTTTACAAAATTTTACAAAATAAAAAATACTACATTTTATTTATTTCTAATGAATTTTAAATAATTGATAATAAGGTATTTGTGAAAATGAACCTAATTTCCAAGATGTCCAAAGCCCAATATTATACTACAAAAATAATAAAATCCGGCGATTTGTTCAGAGGAATATTTGTAGAGAGCTTCATTCCTTACTCAAACACCCGAATATAATCCACATACATCCGCTGCGGAAACTCCGTCGTCTCATCAGGATAGCCGGGCCAATTACCACCTACCGCAATATTAAATATAAAGAAAAAATCAAGGTCGAAAGGATAGGTTACGTTCACATCGGCATTGGTGAGGCGGAAAAATTGATTATCATCGACATACCAAGTGATTTCTCCCGGCTCGCGTATGATACTAAATACATGAAATTCATCTGAAAATTTCGCACCACCCGACAGATTATAAGGCGCACCTTGATACGTGCTGGAACTCTGCCCTTGCTGCCCCCAATGCGCCGTACCATGCGTCGTACTTGGCTCATGCCCAACGAGTTCCATAATGTCAATTTCCCCACAAGCGGGCCACCCGACTGTAGAAAAATTATTGCCCAACATCCACAATGCGGGCCAAATCCCCTGTCCTTCGGGTAGTATTGCACGGATGTCCACTCGCCCGTGTGTGAAGGTGCGTTTATCCTGCGTAATCACTCGCGCAGAGCTATAAGGCGCACCACTGATGTTCTCTTCTTTTGCTTCAATGACGAGTCTGCCACCACTCTGATAGGCATTACCTGTACCTTCGGTATAGTATTGCAGTTCGTTATTCCCCCAACCGCTATTGCCGATTTCGTGTGTCCAGTCGTTAGGATTGAGTGCGCCGCTACCATTAAATTCATCGCGCCATACAAGGTCGTAGCCCGTATAACTTTCGGGCGTAATGTAGCCGTCATCCGGTATAAATATGTAGGTATCGTCATTGCGAATTGTGCCAAGTCCTTCTGCTGTGGAAAGCGTTGCATTGACCGGATTGGAAAGTACAACTTTAAATTCTTCGTCCGCTTCTTTTATCGTATCTGTGACAATATTTATTTCGATAAATGCCTCGCGTTCACCTGTGGTAATGGTCAGTGTTCCACTAGCATCCGTAAAGTCAATTCCTTTACCTGCGGTCACTTCTTCTGTACTGTAATTTACTTGAATGTCTTGCTCTGCCACTGCACTTGCACTGACTTTGAAATTAAAATTCGTCGCATCATCACCCTCAAAACTTGTGACGCTGGAAATGGAGAGTCTTGGCAATTCTGTACCCGGATTTGTATTATCATCATTTCCGCAAGTCGTCATTGTAGAGACAGCGGCAAACGCGAGGAAAAAGATTAATTTATTCATAACTCAAAGTACAGGCGATTTTAATCGCCATGTGATTTTTTGACAAGTTCATCCATGTAGTTGACACTTTATACGATATTAATTTTACACAAAATATAAGTAACCCGTTTGGTAAACTTTTCAAGTTTGCTAAACGTGGGCAGGGTACTGAAATTTATAATTAACTAAAAATCAGTGCTTTACTTCTCCGATAGCTATCGGAGACCAAACTTTTTGATTTTAGCAAACGGAGTATTTAAATTTTGTTTTGATTTTTAAAATCAGATTCCAAAAGTGTCAAAACTTTTATTATTTAGATGAACTTGTCGTTTTTTTTAGTTTAAAATATTGTAAATCAAATGTTTACATGGCGACTGAAGTCGCCTGTACATTATTGCGATGTTAAGGTAATTTTCCAAATTTGGCTACCATAATCTGCTATCAAAACCATTCGGGTATCATTGATGCTTTGAATATTATAGGTAACAGATTGCTGCGGAACGAGTACATCGCCGGCAGTGCCGATTTTGTACAAACCAATCCAGGCACCTTCTCCGATGACCGTCAATTGATTATTTGCAAGGGCAAAGTTGTGTACGCCCGAATCCCAAGCCTGATACTGCGAGGGCCAATCTGAACTCGGATGACAACCTACTGCAATCGCCATATCTGTCGGATAAACATTGCCGTCAGCATCCGAATCTGCCCAAAAATCACCTTTATTATTGTATTCAAAAGTACCGTCTTGACGGAAAATATATTCATCATCGAAATGACAAGAGCGGTCAATAAGGTCTGTATCCGAATTTGACCACCAACTTGTATTCACATCAGGCCCGACAAATAATGCTCCTGCTTCCGGTGCCAGTTTCCATGTTTTTTCCATACAATTGGTCAGAATTTGAAAGTTACCAAAACAAGCATTCGCGTCATCTTGTGCGACGTTCAGACTTTGTGTGGTAGATGCCGAACCGCCTTTATTAAAGGTCGTCATAATTACATCATAAGTACCCATAAATGGAAAAGTAGCCGTCACCGTATTGCCTTCCCGCTGCCCTGCCGTGCCTAAATCCCAATATGTGAGAAAGGCATCGGGCGTAGTATTGGTCAGAATAAACTCATTGGGCGTACTGCCTTCTGTGATATTAAATGACGGATTTGGTGGTGCGCCGATGTCGGGTTTGACATCTACTTGTGGTTCACAAGCTATAAATATTAAAGCGATAATAAGCGATGATAAAACCAATTCGTAATTTACGTTTACTAAACTTTGAAAGTTTAGTAAACGTAGTTTTGAAATTATTTTTTTAATATAATTAAATTTAAAATTATTTTTGTTTAAAATCATATTTATTTTTTTAATACAAACAATTAATGAGTTATATTCTGTTTGCCGTCTATCGTTTGTCGTTTAATATCCCGGATTTTGTTTCAAGTTGCCTTCAGTAATATCAATTTCAGTTTGCGGAATGGGTAGCACTTCATTTTTGCCTACTGTAAAGCCCTGAATGCCCAAGACTGTTCCGGCTCTTCCGGTACGTACCAAGTCGAAAAAGCGATGTCCTTCGGTTGCCAATTCAAGCTGACGTTCCCGATAAATGGCTTCCAATAAACCTGCGCCCACACCCGAAGCCGGTTGCAAACCCACTCGTGTACGCACACGATTGAGGTAGCTACGGGCTTCTGCATCATTGCCGCTACGGTTGTGGGCTTCGGCTGCCATGAGATAGACATCGGCAAGTCGAATCTCGCGGACATTATTGCCCCAATTTAAAGCGGGTTCACCGTCTAAGGCTCTATCGTCTTGAAAAGCAGCATATTTACGTATAAAATAATTGGTGTTTTGATAGCCTTCGCTATAACTCGCACCTTGCTGCCGCAGCATATTTCCATCAATAATGGTATGCGAAAAACGCGGGTCATTTTGCATTAGATTGACCAAATCCTCCGTCACCGGACAGAAACTCCAGCCATTTGCAAAATCAGGTCCAACATAATCGCGCATACCGAAAAATTGTACGGAATAATTACCTTCGGTATCGCCATTACCGAAATTACCCCAACCGCCGCGTTGATTATTGGAATGATTGATTTCAAAAATAGATTCAATACCAAATTCATTTTCATTGGTAAAAATATCACCAAAATCATCTTCCAAATCATACAAGTTGGAATTAATCACTTCATCAAAAATCATTGCTGCTTCTCCCATGCGCGATTCATTGTTTTGGTATAAAATGACCTTGCCCAAAAGTGCTGTTGCTGCACCTTTTGTGACACGTCCTAATTCGGAAGAAGGGAGGGTTTCGGGTAGCTCAAATGTATTGCGGGCATCGTTGAGGTCACTTTCAATGAGGGTATAGATATTGGCAGGATCCGCTTGTGTTTGGGTATAAATTTCATCGGCAGGTAATACCTTGTTTATCAATGGAATATTACCAAAAAAGCGCATTAAATCGAAATAATAAAATGCCCGTAAAAATTTGGCTTCTGCGCTTGTCCGCGCTTTAAATTCATCACTCAAACCCTCTACGGTTTCGAGTTTTTCCAAAACTAAATTGGCACGATAAATCCCTGTAAACCCTTTACGCCAAAGTCCTGATTGCGGACCGAGAAAAGGATCCATCATGAAGTTGTCAAAAGCTACCCAAGTTGGTTGGTCAGAAGCATCGCTGCCTCCGGCATGGCAATCATCGGAAGCAGCATTGAGCAAGCCAAGTTTCATTGTCCAGCCGTCTGTACCGCCCCATTGAAGGACATCGTAAGTAGCTACGAGTGCCTCAAATATTTCTTCTTCATTTTGATAAAAACTGGTTTCAAGGGTTGTGCCTTTCGGGTCGAGGTCGAGCCAATCTTTGCCGCAGGCTGTGAGTAGCAGGACGGCGAAAGACAGTGATATGATTTGTATTATTTTTTTCATTTTCAATCTTGTACAGGCGACCTTTTAGTCGCCAAGTAAATAATGATTTAACAAACATGGCGGTTGAAAACCGCCTGTACTAGAAGGTCGCATTGACACCGGCTAAATAAAAACGCGGTTGCGGATAAATACCTCTGTCCACACCAAAACTACCCCCACCGATTTCAGGGTCAAAGCCACTATACTGTGTGAAGGTCAGTAAATTATTGCCGGAAATATATAGGCGAATTTTTTGAAAACTCATTTTTTCCATTACATTTCTTGGTAATGAATAACCGATTTGTAAGGTTTTTATTCGGAAAAATGCGCCATTTTCAACGTAAAAGTCCGAGCTGCGACTGAAGTTTCTGTTCGGGTCGTTCATCACGAGTCGCGGATGGTCGTTGGTGGTGCCTTCGCCCGTCCAGCGGTCGAGGGCATCGGCGGTCATATTTGCCATTTGCAAGTCGAAACGGCGGGTGGCTTTAAATACATCATTTCCTGCTACACCCTGTCCGAATAGTCTGACATCCAAGCCTTTCCAATCCACACTAAAGTTAAATCCATAAGTCCAATTGGGTGTCGGGTCGCCGATGAATCCTCTGTCATCGGGTGTAATTTCACCATCACCATCAATGTCCACAAAACGAAGATCGCCCGGGCTTGCTTCGGGTTGAATGGGTGTTCCGTCGTCATTAGTATAAGCGGTAATTTCTGCATCATTCTGAAAAATACCGTCCGTTTGATAGCCGTAAAAATAGCCAATCGGCAGCCCAACGGCTGTACGGGTAATTTCAAGTCCTTGCGGACTGAATGTTTGCCCTACAAGAAAATCTTTGTCCGGTCCGAGGTCGGTGACTTCATTTTCGACATAAGAAATATTGCCGCTAAAATCTATACCAAGACCACCGAAATTTTTACCATAACCCAATTCGAGTTCGAGACCTCTGTTTTCCATCGTAGCGATATTGCCGACAGGTCCGGCATTGCCAACATAGCCCGGAACGGCGATGTCAAGCAGCATATCTACCGTTTTTTTATTGAACCAATCAAAGGTGACACTGACATTTTTGAAAATTTTAGCATCAAAACCAATATTGGTTTGTGAGGTTTCTTCCCAGCGCAAATCAGGATTGGCAATGGCATTCGGGCTGCTGCCGTTGATGAAATCATCGTCTAGTCCGAAAGTATAATTTCGCCCGCCGCCAACAGTAGAAACGTAGCGGAAATCACCGATTTGGTCATTACCGTTTACGCCCCACGATGCGCGGATTTTGAAGAAATTAAGGGTAGAATTGCCCCGTAAAAAATTCTCATTGGTGATCACCCAACCTGCTGATACAGAGGGGAAATAACCAAATTTATTATTAGAGCCGAAGCGCGAAGAACCATCTGCACGCATGGTGGCGGAGAAGATGTATTTTTCTGCAAAATTATAATTAATACGACCTATATAAGATGCCAAACGGTTTTGATATTCAAAGCCATAAAAATTTTGTGATTCGATAGGTGTAGGAAAAGCGAGCGAGGCATCTTCAATACTTTCCACCGGAATATCCTGAATGCTGCCGCCCTGACCTTGTCCTTTATTTTGCTCCGCAGCCGTACCCGCGAATATCTGAAAATAATGGTTGCCTAACTGCTTGGAATAGGTGAGATTATTTTGGAGAATCCAGTACAAACCTCTGTTTTGGTCGAGACTATATCGCGTAATATCAGCGCGATTGGTAGCATTCAAATAGTGAATAGGCGTAAAACCTTCGCCGCCCCAAAATGCTAAATCAGTACCAATGCTGCTGCGAAATTTCAGTCCTTCAATGATTTCAATTTCTCCGAAAATATTACCTACAATCTTATCGCTCCACCCAAATCCCTGTTGAATAGAAAGTGCCGCTACAGGATTTAATACTTCGGAAGTCACATAGTTGGAAATGCCATAAGGTATGCCTTCTGAATTGGTGACGACATTAAAATTGGAGAAAACATCGTTGCTCAATACTTCGGGGTCAGTTTCTAAAAGCGGTGTAACGGGGTCAATATTGACCGCACGACTCAAGGGAGAGCCAAACTCCGAATTGGTCGAAATCCCCACACCTTTGATGCGTGAATAAGCAAGCGTATTTCCGAAAGTAATACGGTCAGTAACCTTATGTGTAGCATTAAAACGTGCTGTAAAACGCTGATAACGCGATTGTGCTTCGGATACAATGCCCGATTGGTCGAAATAACCAAATGACGAGTGATATTGTGATTTCTCATTGCCACCCGAAATACTCAATTCATGATTTTGAATGGGTGCATTATTGTTGAAAACAGCGGCTTGCCAGTCCGTACCTTCACCGAGTGCATCGGGGTCATCAAATAAGATACTAGCACCTGCGGCTACGGAAGATTCGTTCATCAAAATACCGTACTCACGTGCATTTAGAAGGGCAAGTTTTTTCCACGGGGCTTGTGTGCCGTAATAGGCATTATAATTAACCTGCATACGGTCAGACCTACCTTTTTTAGTGGTCACAAGAATAACACCACCCGCAGAACGCGCTCCGTAAATTGAAGCTGAAGCCGCATCTTTCAAGACCTCGATGGACTCAATATCGCCTTGGTTCAAAAAGTCAATTCCGCCTCCAATCGGCACACCATCAACAACATACAAAGGCTCACTATTATTAATAGAACTCGTGCCGCGTATGCGTACCGTACCACCTTCGCCGGGCTGACCGGAATTGGACGTAACTCGTACACCGGATGTACGCCCCTGCAAAGAACTCTCCAAACGAGTAACCGGCATATCTTCCAAATCATCGGATTTCACTTTTGAAATTGCGCCCGTAATGACGCTTTTTTTCTGTGTGCCGTAACCTACTACGATGACTTCATCAAGGCTAGCCACGTCAGTTTCCATCACGATTTCAAGAGCGGACTTTCCACCTAATTCGATTTCTTGTGTGGTATAACCAACATAAGAGAAAACCAGTGTCGCGTTTTTATCAGATACCTCTAATTCGTACTTACCATCGAAGTCAGTAGTGGTGCCGTTTGTTTGGTCTTTTTCATAAATGGTTACACCAATCAAAGGGAAATTTGTGCCTTGTTCGGTAATGACACCGCTGACTTTGTGTTGGGCTTGTAGGGTGAAAGCATACGTCCATATTAATAAAATGAAATATAAATATTTTCCTTTCATAATTATTTTTGTGTATAAAAAGATGAAGTGGTGAAGTGATTGGTGATTAGCAATTAGTAAGCTGTGATAAAAGTTATTCGCTCATCTGTATGATAAGGTAAAAATCGTTATTGTAATGTAAAATGTAAAATAATAAATGTAAAATGTAAAAGTGTATAACGTGAATATTTTTTATAAAAAACTAATTTACAAAATTTTATAAATAATATTATTTTAAAATAAATTATTTTACATTGCAATGATATTTTCATATTTTGTAC
>CALIZI010000445.1 GCA_938028705.1 uncultured Saprospiraceae bacterium
CACGAAGTACACAAAAATCGAATATACGCAGAGTTCACAAAGTGGTTCTAAGTAATTAATAATGAATTTCTTACACTATCTTAGTTTTCTTACTTCGTCTATTCAACCTCAGTGTTCTTCGTGTTCTTAGTGGTTACAGCATTACATGTGTAGCACTACCGAAAATAAAAGTGTCAACCGCTTTTCTAAACGTGCCAATATTTTTCAATAATATCAAATCAGTCCCATGCCCAGTGCGATGGAAATAAGAATCAGCATGATGGCTACAAGTATTTGTAAAGATTTTAACGTGACTTTTTTCAATAATTTGTTGCCAAAATACGCCCCCAAAATAGCCGATGCGGTCGCGCAAAGCACCAATGTCAGATTTTCGCTCAATCCTGACTTCGTGAATCGTGTCGCATAAACGCTCAATCTCGTAAAATCCACGAATGTCGAAACCACCACCGCCGTACCTACAAATGCCTCTTTGGTCAGTCCTGCTTTTATCAAAAATGCCGTCCGTAAAGCGCCTTGATTGCCCGATAAACCACCAAAGAATCCACTCAATACACCGCCTATCGCCAATTTGTCTTTATCGAATTGTAAGTTGCTGAAATATGGTATTAAATCCATACTCGCAAAAAAGATAAGTAAAATGGAAATAATAAATTTAACGGGATAGACCTCAAAAGTGCTTCCAAACATCTGATACACAAAAAGCGGTTCGGCATCGGGAATCCGAAGCAAGACCCAAGCCCCGACAGCCGCCGCTATCACAGCCGGAATCCCAAATCGCAACAACACACTTTTGTCAGCATTTTTGCCAACTAAGATGATTTTGAAAAGATTATTGAAAAAATGGACGATTCCTGTTAGGGCTATCGCCAAATCAACAGGAAAGAAAATCATAAATATAGGCGTAAGGATAGTACCCAATCCAAATCCTGAAAAGAAGGTGAGGATAGCAACAAAAAAGGCAGCTGATGATATGATGATGATTTCCAAAGTGATTTTATTTTTTTTCTATTTGATAATCAAAAAAACTTTTGGCTTCTTGACTCACTAATCCAGATATTACTCTATTCTTACTTATTTCTTTTAAAAGATTAACACCATTTTGCCATGCCCCTCCTTCTAAAGAATTTATTAATCTGTTTAGTAGAAAAACTGATATTATGGTAGGTGTTTCTTTATTAAATTTTATCAACTCTTTATCGTAAATTTCATATGTTGGTTTGTCAATACTTTCCAATAGGTGGATGAAAGACCAAATTTCCTCCAATTCAGATGATTGTCTTTTTAGAAAGTTGAAAAGTGATTTGATGATTAATTTCTTTTCTTCGTATTTTAACTTCTCTAATTTCGCATATTTATCGCCGATTTTATCAAAAAAGTCGGTTATGTCATCCTCTTCTGTCTCGTCATTGATGTTGAAATTGTCAACTGTGTTTAAAATGTATTTTAGGTTCACTTCAATTTATTTTTAAATTTTTAAATGCGTTTTATTTGTAATTCATAATGTGAGTAACTAAGTTACATGATACATTTAAATTACCAAAATAATAATTCATGTTTCTGTAAATATTTCGATGTCATTAGGTCATCCGATGTACATTCCCTAACTTTGAAGCACAATGAAAAAGGACTATATACTCATCATCGGAGCGGGTTTGTGCGGTACGCTGTTGGCAATACGAATGGCGCAACGCGGCTACCGGATTACATTGTGTGAAAAACGCCCCGATATGCGAAGCATCGACCTTGCGGCAGGTCGTTCTATCAACCTTGCCTTGTCGAATCGCGGCTTAAAAGCCCTGCGTTTGGTAGGCTTGGAAGATGCTGTACGCGACGAGTGCATTCCCATGTACGGGCGCATGATACACCCGCTTGCGGGTGCGCCTTTTTTATCAAAATATAGCGGCAGATCCGACGAATATATCAACTCCGTTTCGCGCACAGGTTTGAATATTGCTTTGCTCAATGCTGCTGAAAAGTACGATACGATTGACCTCAAATTTGGAATGAATTGTACGGGCATTGATTTAAAAAATGCTGTTGCTCACTTCCAACAAAGCCCTGATATTCAGGCAGATGTGGTGATTGGCACAGACGGTGCAGGCTCCGCAGTGCGGCGTAGTATGATGTCGCATACTAGGGAATTATTGTTTAATTATTCACAAGATTTTTTACGGCATGGTTATAAAGAATTGACCATTCCACCTGTGGCAGATAGCGATTATCGTATTGAAAAAAACGCATTGCATATATGGCCCCGCGGCAATTTTATGGTCATTGCATTGCCCAATCTTGACGGAAGTTTTACCGTCACTATGTTTCACCCTTACGGTGGCGATTATGGTTTTGATGCGCTGGATACCCGCGAAAAAGTGAAGCAATTTTTTGAAGCGCAATTTCCTGATTTGCCACCGCATACGCCTACTTTACTGGACGATTATTTTACCAATCCCACAGGAACTTTGGGTACAATTCGATGCTATCCGTGGCAAGCATTTGGCAAGGCACTTATTATGGGCGATGCGGCTCATGCTATCGTGCCGTTTTATGGGCAGGGCATGAATGCTTCCTTTGAAGATGTGACGGTTTTTGACGATATTTTGGATAAACATGAAGGCGATTGGGAGCGTGTATTTACGATATTTCAAGATACCCGTCAGCCGGATGCCAATGCGATTGCCGACCTCGCGGTAGATAATTTTTATGAAATGCGCGACCATACTGCAAATCCCATTTTTATGAAAAAAAGACAATTAGAAATGCAATTGGAGCAGACTTTTCCTGATTATTATTCCAAGTATTCTTTGGTGACGTTTAATGAAAATATGTCGTACTCGGAAGCGATGAAAAAAGGTCGCCGACAAGATGAAATCCTGATGAAACTATGCGAAAATCACGAAGGCGATAGTTGGGATTTGGAAGCGATACGTACTGATGTGCTGATGTGAATGTACATTGGGAGAGAGATTCGATTATCCACATATTTAGCGCGGGAGTAATGAACCGAAAAAGGAACGTGAAGACTATAATGCGATGACTTCGTATCCATTAATTTAAAATACGACAGTGGGTGTTTTACGAGAAACACCAAGCAAAAGCATTTTTAAAATAAAAAAAAGACCTCGTTATATCGACAATACATCAGTACGTCAGCACTTCAACACGTCAGCACATTTATGAAGAAGATAGGTATTATAGGTTACGGAAATACGGGGCGGTTTTTATGTAAAAAAATATTGACCGACCCAAAGTATATGTCTGAATTTGACTTGGCATTTGTGTGGAATAGGAGTGTGGGAAAACTGGAAGCGGATAAAGATTTGGTGCCTGAAAAATATTGGTTGCGTGGTGCAGATGTGGGCAAGGCATTTCAAAATTATATTAAAAATGCCGGTGATGTGGATATGATAGTTGAGGTCGCACATCCGAATGTGGTACGCGATTGTGCTACTTTATTTTTGGAATATGCAGATGTGTATGTTGCGTCTATCACAGCATTGGCGGAAGCTGAAACGGAAGATATTTTACGAAAAAAAGCTATCACAAACGGTTTGTATTTGCCTTCTGGTGCAGCATGGGGCATACACGATGTGCAAAAGATGAATGCACTCGGCACATTGAGTGGTTTGAGTGTCACGATGCGGTTTAATGCAGATGCTTTGCGCTTGGAAGATCCTTTGAAAAGTAAATTGGAGACGTATATTAAAAGCAATGAAAAAGAGGAATTGGTCTTGTATAAAGGCAATGTTCGTGACCTCGCCGCACTTGCGCCCAATAATGTCAACACGATGACTTGCCTTGCGCTTGCAGGCAGCAATATAGGACTTGACGGCACACAAGGTTGTCTGATTGCTCAAAAGGAACACGATGCACACATCATTGATATTGAAGTGGAAGGACCTAATGAATTTAAGGTGAATACCAGACGATATAATCCTGCCAAGAAAGGCGCAGTAACTGGCGATGAAACGTATAATTCCTTCTTAATCAGCTTGTTAAAAGCCGGAGGGCAGGGTGGTGGATTTCATTTTTGCTAAAGGGAGTGTGAGAGTAAAGAGTGTGAGAGTGGAGAGATTTTTATTTTGTTACACAAAACACGTTCTCCACTCTCACACTCTTTACTCTTTTACTCTTACACTCTCTACTTTCCTTCTCCAACGAATATCGGTCACACATTGTTCGGGGTACTTGCCGTCGATGCCTTCGTAGTAGTCCATAATTTCGCGCATATCGGCATCCATATCGTTGGAGGGATAGACGATTTTTCCGGCACCGGCTTTTCTTGTGGTGTAATCCATGTAGCCGAGTACAATCGGCACCCCTGCGTCTTTGGCAGCGTAGTAAAAACCTGTTTTCCACTCGTCGCGTCGGGCGCGGGTGGCTTCGGGAGTGACGATGATGCAGATTTGCCCGTCGTATTCCCGAAGGATATTTGCCATAGCTTCGGTGTAGCTGATTTTGCGTCCGGTATTGTCTTTGGGTCGGCGGTCGATGCCGATAGCTCCCATGGGTCTGAAAAATACGCCCCAAAGTCCTTGTGCATATTTTCGCTTGATGGTGAATTTGAGCGGAATACCCATTTCATAAAAAACGGCTCTGGCATAGACGTAATCCCAATTGGACGTATGCGGAACAGCTATCATAACAGATTTTTCGGGCATCATATCTTTCAAGCCATTGTCTATATCCCAACGTCCGAACCATATCACAAATCGGGCAAGTAATTTTATCATGATTGTAGTGTTGAGGTGTTGAAGTGTTGAGGTGTTGAAGTGTTTACGGTAAAATACGTCAACACTTCAACACCTCAACACCTCAACACTTTTTACTTCGCATTTTTACTGGCGCGTGCCAGCGTGTCGAGTTCTTCGGGTGTAAAGCATGTTTAATAGCACTACCGTTATTTTTAACAGGCCGGACCAATAAACTTAATTTCTTTTTCAAAAATTTGTTTGAAATTGACTGACATTTTATCGGGTTTTGTGTCGGCTTGCGGGTTTTTCAAAAACTTTATATTCATTCTTGATGACGCTCCCATCAATAAACTTTTTGGGTAGATTCTTTTTAGGCTAGGGTTTTCTTTAAAAATTTTATATATCTCTGTTTTCTTCAAATCATCTGTGATTACAGGTACAGCATCTTTATTATACAGTACAATTCCTTCGTATATGATATGGGTGTTTTCATAGATTAATTCGCCTTCAAGATTTCTTATATGTTCATGTGCGTTTACGGTGAGTAACATGGAAATTCTCTCCATAGTATCTAAAAATTTCTGTTCTATTGCCTCAAGGCTGGCAGATGTTCCGTCATTAGTTATAGAAGTCTTCATTTCAATCATCAGCACGTATAGCCTGTTATTAATCATCGCCAATAATGCAGTATCACATTTTTTCTTGGATTGATGGGTTGAAAATACATGCCCCTCTTTTTCTAAATCAATTGACCACGAGATGTATGGTTTCTTCTGAAAAGGCACATCGGTTATCAACACTTCTTTCAGCGTGTTTCGCAGTGAACTGTTTTTTGGCTCAACTATTTTTAACTCGCCATCATATAATGGCTTTATGAATTGCTCACTTGCAAAATAGTGTTGTATATTTTTTCTGTTTGATTTGAAATACAGTTTAGGCATCAGGCTTCTACGGTATCGTATAATTTATCTTTGAGGGCTTTGGTTAAGCGTTCTATTTTTAAATTTTCTCTTTCAAAATCTCTGAAAAATAATCCGGTATCTTGCATTTCTTCTTCTACATAATCGCGGACACGACGACCATCAAAAAAGTACACACCAATGTCTTTTTTATCTAAAAATATGTCTTTTTTGAAACCATTATTATCAGCAATAAACTCGTCAAGAATTTTTTGTTGCTTTAATTCGCCAAGCAACAGATAATTATTGATATGATTGGTAATTAAGGGGCTATGTGTTGCTATTAATACCCGATTCTGATTTTCAGAAGCAAAATTGACCAACAAATCAATCAATTTAATTTGATTTTTGGGGTGTAAATTTTCTTCCGGTTCATCAATCAATAAAAAGTTGTTTTCTTTGGCTGCCCAATATTTAAAATAAATGCTCAATGCTGTCAATTGATTGACTGACGAGGATGCAAGATGTAATTTTAGAGATTTATTTTTATTATCATCAATATTAAATCTCAAAGAGGGAGTGCCATCTTCGTATTGAATACTAATATCGCCACCAATAATTTTTTTGAGCTGTTCCAAATATTTTTTATTGAAGTTATTTTCATCCGGTTTTTCTTCTGATAGCCGATGATATTCACTTAAAAGATTATCCATTACGGCTGTGTAGTCACTTTGATTATTATTGACAATAAACTCTAAATCAATATCCTCTCCATTCTTCTGTTGTTTTGAGACCATATTATAAATATCCGCAGATATTTTTTCTCTTCTTTCTTTTTCAATTCTAAAAAAATAGGGACTAAAAGTAAAATAAGACTTTCTGTTGGAAGGCAGAAACATTAATTCAGGGCGAGGGTCTCTGAATAAAAGATTAAAAAGTGTGTCAATAATTATCCTGTTTTTTATCCTTCCCCAGTTTTCTGTAAATCTTTTTTTAGAATAATTATCATAAAAATCATCCGGCAAATCCGCTTCTATTTTTTTATTTTCTTTTAATATTAATTTCAAGGAGCCGCTTCGTTTACTTATCGAATAGACTTCAATTCGTCTTCCCCCCGCTTCAAAACCTGCATTGGTTTTTATCTTCGCTTGTTTAATATCATCAATATTATATTCAAAAGATATTTTTAAATTTTTAGTAATAATATGCTCCTTTTCTATATTAAAATCTTTTGGAACTAACTCGTTTTCCAATAGGGTTGAAAATTTATTGAGTATTGAATCAATTAATTCTTTGTTAATATTATTAATTTCTTGGACTTCATCTAATGTAAATTTATCAGCTAATTTATGTACCGAATTAAAGATGCTCCATAATAATTGTGAAGTATATGTTTTTCCACTATTATTGTACCCGACAAAGACGTAGAATTTTTTAGTCAAATCAATCTTAGCCTCTTTAATTGGTCCTAAATTTTGAAATTTTAGTATCATAAATTTTGATTCAATGATTAATTCGTAACTTCAACACTTCAACACTTCAACACTTCAACACTTTTTACTTCGCATTTTTACTGGCGCATGCCAGCGTGTCGAGTTCTTCGGGTGTCAGGCTTTCGTATCCGTTGCGTTTGATTTTATCAAGAATTTCATCGACTTCCGATTGGTCGGGAACTATGGTGAGGTGGTCGCTTTTGGCATTGCCTTTAGCGCGTTTGCCTGTCGGGTTTTTATAGACAACTTTTGGTCGTCTTTTTCCGCTTAATCTGTCTTTTATATTACCAAAAAATCCGGTAATTTTTTCTATAAAATTATTAAAAGGTATGGAGAGGTCATTGCCTTTTTCGCGCAATTGATAGACAAAAAACCAACCCATAAAAGCACCGCCCAAGTGAGCAAAATGCCCGCCCGTATTGCCTCTTGAAAGGAATAATAAATCCATCAAAACGAGGACAAGCGCAATGTATTTGAGTCGTACCGGACCTATCAATAGCAAGTGCATCGAATACTCAGGAGCCAAGGCTGCCGCAGCTAAAACCACCGCCATAACACCCGCCGAAGCCCCAAGTGCATACTGTCCGATAATACCCGAACCATCCATCAAAATACCCGAAATGACATAGACCACAAAACCTGCCAAACCACCCAAAACGTAAATGGCAAAGATGCGATGATTGCCCCCCAAATCTCTCAATATTCGCCCAAACCAAAACAGAAACAGCATATTGAATATAATATGCCAAAAATCGTAATGTAAAAACATGTAGGTGAATATCGTCCAGGGCTTGAACAGGATGTGCTTCCACTCGTAAGAAGCGCAAAACCATGGATGAAGGACACTGGAAATGAAGTAATCGTTACCGCCTTTGCCCATTATCAAAAAGAAAATTAAACCCGCCAAATTGACAGCAATAAATACAGCAACATTGACAATGATTAATCTTGTGACAACATTGCCATACTGAAATTGACGTTTTATATCTTCTATTACGGAGGACACCATGATTTTAGTTGATTTGTGAAATTAGTTAATTTGTAGTGTTCATCGAATACGAAATTACAAAGAAATGGGATAAAGTTCAAATGCTTGTCTGATGTATAAATGTTTATCCATTTTACACTTCAGTCTTAAATGGAATTTAATGTAATTCTTTTTTCGCTTTTTATCAATGCAGAGTTGGTTGCTCTGATAAGTATTCTGTGATTTTGGAGTATTTCTTCGACTTCGCCGCCTTGAAAAAAATAACTGCTAAACTCGTCAATTAAAGTCGGAAATGAAACTATCGCATGAACTCTCTTTTTTTGGGGAATGATATTTTTTGTTCTAAAATATTCAACGGTGGCTATGATTTGATTTGCCATATAATTCGGATAATCATTATTTTCGTCAAAAGCTGTTCGCAGATCGTTGGTATATTTGGTTTCAATGAATAATATCCAATCGGTAGCTTTGCAGGATGCCGGAAATACAACGCACTCACATTGTTTGTTGTGAACGCCTGCAACATCAGTAGGCAGTGCATTGTCTTTAAAGCCATCAAAAGCAATTTTTATAGGTTGTATATTTTTCAAATAAACAGATTTAACGTCCACAGGTTCAGTCTCAAGTAGCTCAACACCACCGCCATTTATATTTTTAAAATCAACTATATAAAGGTCAGGAGATGCTGACATGCTTATAGTGTGGTCGGGCAGTAGTTCGGTTATTTTGTCTATCATAATTCAGCGTAATTCAGCATTTCGTAGTATTCATCCATTACGTCATTCATAATTTTATTGAAATAATGCTTGCTGACCGTTCCTGTTTTTTCATTTTTAATGGATTTTATTGTGCCGTTTTCAATTTCCCACACCCCGACCAAATCAGGATTTATCCAAGATTGATGACTTAATAATTCTGTTTGAATGTCGCTATCCAAAGCATCTTTAACACCATATCCCAACATGCAATTATTCAAAGCATACAATATATAAGGACTGTGAGTAGTCAGGGTAAGCGTGTGATTTCTTTCGGAATGATTGATTTTTTGTATTAAAAAATAGACTAAATCTCTTTGGGTTTCGGGAAATAAATTTTGTTCGGGTTCTTCTATGATGAAATTGGTATAATGGTCTTCACTTCTATTTACCATTGCTTTCATCAGAGCATCCTCGTCCTCATCGGAGGCAATGTCTTTTCCATTTTTTTTTGTCAATTCATCAAATTTTTTTTCAATAAACATTCTTATTTTATTCGATTCATCAACAGACAAAGCCTTCTTTTCTGTATAAAAATCATCTGACAAATAATCAATCAACATGATTAAAGGCGTGACAGATTGCAAACCACTTGAAGCATTTTTTAACGAAATATCTTTGTCTTTTTTAATGGTCAATATATCAGCATCATTTTCATCAATATGATAATAATTGACACCTAAATTTAAAATCGGGAGTGTTTTCTTTTTAGAATATCTCTTTTTGGCATCGTACCAATCATACAAAAAACTCATGATATTGTCGTTGGTTTCTTTGTACTTTCCAAGATTGGGAATAACAGAAACAAAATTTCTTTCGGCAGGGATGTATATATTTTTTGATTTTTGATACCCTAAATCGTTTTGTTTTTTCTTGATGCTTTGCTGTTTTGTTGAGCCATCATAAGAAATGATTGTAAATTCACTTTCATATTTGAAATACGAATCAGCACTCAAATAGTTTTCATCAATCCTATGAAAATTCATAAATTGTTCAGAAAATTCATAGTTAAATGTGCCATCCAATAAATACCTTTTCTCTGCCCACCGACAGTAGCTGATGATTTTGGTCAGGGTGCTTTTTCCGCTACTTTGCGGACCCATGAATACATTGATTTTGTTTAACCTAATGTCAACATCATCAATTGGCCCGATATTTTTTATGATAAGATGACTCATTTCTTTAATGTAGAGTGGCGATTTACATGAAATAATATCCACGCAACACCCTTTTAAATTTTACATTTATTATTTTACATTCCTAGCTATACCCTCTCCCCTGACTTTTCCAGTACCACACCATCAATGCGCCAAAAAGTGCGCCGCCCAAATGCGCGAAGTGAGCGATGCCCGTACCCGAACCGGATATACCTGAAAACAAATCGTAGGCAATCAAAAACATCACTAAGACGCTGGCTCTCATTGGAATAGGCGGAATAAGTAGCATGACTTTTTGGTTGGGATACAACATGGCAAAACCAACAAATACGCCATATACCGCACCCGAAGCCCCCCATGCCGGAGCAATGCTGTTGGCAGCCAAAGCCGTTGAAACATCCACTGCGCTACTCAATTTCATAAACTCATAATAACTCGCACCAAAATGTATCAATGCCGCTCCAAAGCCTGCCGCGAGGAAGAAAAACAAGAATCGTTTGGCACCCCAACGCGACTCCAGAGGTGGTCCGAAAAAGTACAAGCCAAGCATATTAAAAAATAAATGCCCCAAATCGCCATGCATAAATATATGTGTCACAATCTGAAAAGGCTTAAAATTTTCTGACAAAGGAAAATGAAAAGCCAAGGCTCCTCTGTCCATTGGAATCAAAGTGCCTCCCGGTGCCATCAACATCATACTTCCCAAAAAGAAAATGACATTAATAATAATTAAATTTTTTACAACTTCTGTGAGATTACCCATTACTTTGTTTTAATATAAATTCCAAATTTCAAGCACCAAAATCCAAACAACAAAAACCTTGGAGTTTGTTATTTGGGTTTTGGTGCTTGACCATTTGGTCATTGGAATTTTAATTCAAAATTGTTTCGCCAAATCCTCCAAATCGTAGGTGATAAAACAGTTTTTACCGCCCGGCGATTGGTAGGGAATTTCGCAGGCAAACAGCTCATCAATAATGCTTTGCATTTCGAGTGGTGAGAGTGTTTGTCCGTGCTTGATGCCCGTACTGCGTGCCATCGAACGCGCTACATTTTCGCGGATGTCGAGTTTGAGTTCTACGTTTTGACGGTATTGTTCTAAAAGCGTTTCTATAATTTGCTCCTCTTTTCCGCTTTTTACTTCCGCAGGTACGCCATGTATCACAAAGGTCTCTTTACCAAACTCTTGAATGTCAAAACCCAATTGATTGACCTGTGGCAACATTTCCGTCATCAGTCGCGCATCAGCTACCGAGAGGTTGAGCGTTTTAGCAAATAATTGTTGCTGCGTAGCGGGTGCGTTTTCATTGAGGGCATGAAGATATTTTTCATACAAAATCCGCTCGTGTGCTGCCTGTTGGTCAATCAGCATAAAACCCGATTTGATGGAGCTAATGATATAACGCCGATGTATCTGATAAGGTTGTTTGGTGACTTTGGAAAATGTACCGCCTTCGTCATCCATTTCAATATCGCTCTCTATCGTGACGTGGGTTTCGGGCGATTCGGGCGGGTCAAAAGCATCAATACCTTCGTATAGTTTTTGCCAATTTTGGAGGTTGGATTGTTCGCGCGGTGTAACCGTAGGTCTGCCGCCAAAATCAGGAATTTTACTACCCGATGAACCACCTGATTGAGCGGCTTTTTGTTGCTGTTTTTCCAATTGCGCTTGTCGGGTCATAATGGTCTCTTGGTCAAAATCCAAGACAGGCGACACATTATATTGCCCCAAAGCATGGCGCACCGCTACTCGCAGATAATTATAGACCAATCGCTCATCATCAAACTTAATTTCCTGCTTGGTCGGGTGTACATTGATGTCAATTTTCGAGGGGTCAATTTCCATAAAAATCACATATAGCGGGTGGGTTTCTTTGGGCAACAATTCTTCAAAAGCCCCCATAACGGCATGATGCAAATAACCGCTTTTGATAAAACGGGTATTGACAAAAAAGTATTGGTCGCCCCGTTTTTTACGGGCAAATTCGGGCTTGCCCACATAGCCATGTATGTGCAGGATGTCCGTTTCTTCGTCTATCGGAACCAGTTTTTGATTATAATTTTTACCTAAAATACTCACCACTCGCTGCCGTAAATTGCCGGAAGGCAAATGCAAAACTTCCTTGCCATTATGGTGTAAAGAAAAGAAAACATCGGAATGTGCCAGCGCAACACGCTGAAACTCATCAATGATATGACGCATTTCTACAGAGTTACTTTTCAAGAAGTTACGTCTTGCCGGAACGTTAAAAAAGAGATTTTTTACAGCAATCGTAGTACCCACAATACACTGACAAGGCTCGTGCGTTTTCATTTCCGAAGCCTCTACGACAAGGCGCGTTCCCAAATCACTTTTGGCTTGTCGCGTCCGCATTTCCACCTGTGCTACGGCAGCGACGGAAGCCATCGCCTCGCCACGAAAACCCATTGTCCGAATGGCGAACAGGTCTGTCGCTTCGCGTATCTTTGAGGTTGCGTGTCGTTCAAAGGACATCCGCGCATCGGTCTCCGACATACCACTGCCATTATCAATAACTTGTATAAGCGTTTTCCCTGCGTCTTTGATGACCAGTTTGACACTCGTACTCCCCGCATCAATCGAATTTTCCATCAATTCCTTTACCACCGATGCAGGTCTTTGAATGACCTCCCCCGCCGCTATCTGATTGGCAATCGCATCGGGTAAAAGCTGTATAATGTCCGGCATGTTTAGTTAGTGTATCAGTTAAACAGTTGATTAGGTAATCAGGTAATTAGTTGAACGAGTAATCAGGTAATTTATTTAAAAATAAATTATAAATAAGTATAAAATTTCTTTCTTAAATTTCAACTTTTGTTAATATTAAATCATTTATAAAATACTAATTTATGAATTTTTAATATTATTAAAAATATTTCAATTTATAATTATGGTTGCACTGAAATAAGTAAAAAATAGATGCTTCGTATGTATTTATAAAATCAATATTTGATATATGCGATTAACAAGTTCATTGACATAAGACGTTTCATATAGCGTGTCATCGGCAAAAATCTCGAAAAAGGGTTTA